>JALZND010000115.1 GCA_030857845.1 Bacteroidota bacterium
ATTGAGTCCTTATAAAGCTTTATAAACCTTCTAAGGTCCCACAAAATTAATAATAATCCGGTTGGTAATATTACACCAATTGTTTTTTCCTGGTCTTTGGAAGAAATGTATGAAGTTGTTGGTAATCCCAAAATGATCAATGGTGCAATAGATACTGATAGAGGGTCTCCGATTGATATATGAGCAATAAATGCTAATATAAATGTTATAGTTTAATTGATAATGATCCTTTTTACTTTATTTGATTTTTGGGTGGTAAGGCGCACAAAGTAAACACCTGAAGAAAGATTTGAAGTTTCTATTTCAAATTTTTGCACCTGACCCTTGTATGATTTCCCATTAAAAACCCTTCCAATTATTGCACCTTGAACATTCATTATTTCAACCGTAATTTGATCATTAAAATCGGAAAGAAATTCTATAAAAACCTTATTGGAAGTAGGGACAGGATATACGGTAAAATGCTCTTTAAATTCAGTATCGTTTGTATTCGTCACCGTGCCTTCCATATACTTCAACAGACTTCTACCCTGAATTGGCCTTTCCAGTTTTTCATTGGGCCATTTCCATCCAACGGCCATATGATCCGCACCATCCTCAGTAAGGTGTATTGCTTCTATATAATAAAAACGACCTGCTTTTAATTGTACTGGAGAAGAATTTTGAATTGAGTTATGTTCCCAACCATCTATATGGTTCCCATGGGAATAAGCAATCTTGTTCATATTTTCAAGCTTTTCATCTGGACTCAACCAAAGTTCGCTGTTATGGCTGCTGCTTATCCAAAAAGTATAAAGGCCGTCGGCGGGAGGGCATATATAGCCCCTAAGCCTGGTTGCATAATTATTTCCAAATTCTTCTGGTGCCTCAAAATTTAGCACCTCAGAGGAGCCTGAGGGTGGATTTTTAAAATTAAAAGATGTTATTGAAGCTCCTGACAAGCCAAGCCAATATTCCCTTGATAGAGATCCGGCATTTGGACAAGTAACGATGTTTGAGATCGACACACTTACGGGAAAAGAAAGGGTAGAAGCGCCTTCAATATCAAAAGCCTTGGCAAAAATTTCATGATTTCCCGAAGGGATGTTCGTCCAGGTGTAAGAGTAAGGCGTAGTAGTTGATTCGCCAAGCTTTATATCACCATAGTAAAATTCTACCTTTAATATGCTTCCATCTGCGTCGCTGGCATCTGCAATAATTTCTAAATTACCTCCTTCTAATATTGCAGTATTACTTTGGGGTGAAACAATAGTAACTACAGGAAATATATTGCCTGCTTTCATAACTGAAACCTGAATGGGGGCCGATGTTGTAGTGCTTCCTTCATTGTCAGTAGCTTTAACCGTAATTGAATGCATACCCATGGGGACATCTGTCCAGGTAAATTCATATGGCCGAATGTTGACCTCTCCAAGCTTGTTTGTTCCTGCAAAAAATTCAACCACTTCAATAACACCGTCATCGTCATCAGCTTCAGCTTCTATTTTTATAATTTCACCATCAATATAAGTTTTGCCATCCTCAGGCACTATAATCTGTACGGAAGGGGGCGAGTTTGCAGATATGGTAATTTCTATACTGGATGATGTTGTGGAAACTCCCTTGTCACTCGTGGCTTTTGCTGACAACAGGTACGTGCCTCCGGGAGGGCTGTTCCAGGTATAAGAGAAAGGAGCTCCTGTATCTTCCCCTAATTTAGTATTTCCTACAAAAAATTCAACCTTTGATATCGACCCTTCACTAATCGCAGCATCAGCTTCAATGGTCAAAATAGTTCCTTCTTTAAAATCATCTTTGTTAACAGGATTGATAATTGTTATGGTAGGCGTAGGGTTGGCAGGGAATATAGGAACTGCTTTTCTATTTGTTTTGCTAAAAACTCCACCTAGATAAAATAAATTGTTGTTTAAAACAGAAGCAACACCAGCCATGATATTTTGAGGGAGTGGTGTTAATGCTGTCCATTTATTTTCAGAGGGAGCGTAAGCTGACACCAGGTTGGTTTTTTTACCATGGGCTGTTTCACCGCCCAAAACAATTATTCTATCACCAAAAACTACCACAGCAGAAGTAATATGACCTCTTCCAGTGGCACCTTCAGGAACAGGTAAATCTTTTACTTTTCCCCATTCATTTTTGGATGGATCGTAAACATGCACTTCATTTCTTGCGACCAAATGGTCATCGTGCCCAGTCTGTCCACCAATAAAATATATTTTTCCTTCAAAAACTGCAGAACCTGCATGTTGCCTTGGATTGGGAAGCAATGCCAGGCTTTTCCAACCGTCCTGAAGATTGTCTAGATCAAGAACAAAGTGGTCACCAAGGTCTTTGTTCCTAGCTTGATTTGTTCCACTAATATGATGTAGTTTTCCATTTAGGTATTCCATTTGGCCAGCAGCTATGGCTATTGGCAAATCGGGCAAGCTAGTATAAGTATTGGTAGCCACATTGTATTTCCATGCTTGTTTTGTACCAAATATTTGGCCTTGACCTGAAGAATTAGCAGTATACCCTCCCGCAAAATAAATATCTGTACCATCTGTTGTAATGCCTGAATGCGTCACCCCGCCATAATCAGATCCATTGGGCGTATGTGGCAGATCGGCAATAGCAGAAAATTTATCAGACACAGGATCATAAACATAAGACCGTTTTGTAGGAGTCCAAATATTTTGTTTTTGTTTAACGGGATCAAAACCACCAAAAACGTATAATTTTCCAGCGACAACTCTTCCCTGGTTTTCATGAGAGCCTTCCGGATGCACTGCTGCCGTGCTCCAGGTTAGGATGCTGAACTTAAGAATGGAGGGAGCAGGGCTTATTGTAACTGTCACAGTTGTTTCATCTGAAGTGCCCTTAGGGATTGCGGCTTTAATTTTTAGTGTATGTTTTGACTGGGTATGATAATTCAACCTTTTGGTTGTAGTTATAACCCCTGTTGACGGGTTGATCTTAAATGCAATATTTGTATTGCCACCACTGATAGTATAAGTTATTCCTTCCGGGTCTTCATGGCTGGCAGTAACCTCGCCAAGGGTATTTCCAATAGGTGATTCTTCTGAAATAGAGAAACTATATGAGCTTTTGGTAAAGGTTTGCGAGCTGGCATTTTCTGCTATAAAAAAAATTAGCAGAATCAAAAGTAAAATAGACGAAACATTGCAATAAAATTTTGGTACCATAAAAACACAGATAAATCTTATTAATTTAAGGGAATGTTAAAATAATCGTATTTGAACAAAAGTATTATATGCTGTTAATACGAAAAAAGTGGAAGAAGTAAACAAACATTACATTATAAAATTACACCAAATTGCTTGATTTAAATAAGATACATTTAAGTTTGATTGGAAAATGGGTAAAAATAAGGTATTTCTTGTAGAAAATTTTTCTTTAAAAGCAAAAAAAAAGTGGGAATTTTAAAAAAATTCCCACTTTTTACTTTAACCTGATTTAAATAAATGCTATTCAACCAAATCCCTAACGTTTTTTGGGCTTTTGTTTTTTATTTCGTCAGAAGTATCTTTTATTTTATTCATTAAATCTTGCCTGGTTTCAGTACCTGCTTTAGGTGCCAATAACAGTGCACCTACAGCACCAATAACCAATCCTAGTATTAGGGCACCGCTAACTCCGGAACGGTCGTCCGCAGCGGTCCTGGTGAAATCCCTGTGTTTGATTTTTGTTGCAATATCATCACCAATATCGCTGTCTTTAATTTTAGCAACCATATCATTTACAGCTGCACTATATTTCGATATAGTATCAAAAACATTTTCTATTGTGGCTTTTCTCATAGCATTATTTGTTTTAAGGTTAAAAAATTTAATTTAAAGTTATAACAATAAAAAAGCAGTATTGTTAAAAATAATATTTATCTGCTTATAGAATTTTTGTACGTAGTTTAGATTAAGAGGTTATTGTTTTTTAAAAAGTTCATACAAATTTTTTAAAACCTTGATTTAATTTTGAATAAACCCACAGCATTAGCAGCAAATATTTTTAATTACATTAAATTAAAAAGGTATAAAATTAGGATTCTGGGGTTAAAAATTTAAGTATTTTAGTAACTATTGACTAGTTTTTTTGCAAAGAAGGTAAATATTTTAAGTAAGTTGCTAATATTGTTAATTCTTTTGTAGATTTAGCCTGAAAATTAAAAACCAATTTTAAATGGCTAAAATACGATTTAAAGCACTCGAGAAAGTCCAAAGCAGAGTTCCTGTGGATGTAAATCCCCCTTCATTAAAAATTTCCGATTTTTATGGTTCCAATACTTTCGGTAGAGACCAAATGAAGGCCCATCTTTCCGGTGATATTTATGATCAATTGATCAGGTCGATCGATCGGGGTGATAAAATGGAAAGCCATGTTGCAGATGCCGTCGCTTCAGTGATGAAATCATGGGCTATGGGAAAAGGGGCAACACACTATACGCACTGGTTCCAACCCCTTACCGGTGCAACTGCAGAAAAACACGATTCATTTTTTGAAATATCCGGCGACGGAACAACTATAGAAAAATTTAAAGGCGGAGCATTGGTTCAGCAGGAGCCTGATGCATCTTCATTCCCAAGTGGAGGTATCAGGAATACTTTTGAAGCAAGGGGATATACTGCATGGGACCCTTCTTCACCAGCATTTTTAATGGAAAGTGGAAAAGGTAGGACCCTTTGCATTCCAACGGTTTTTGTATCTTATACAGGCGAGGCCCTTGATTATAAAGCACCTTTACTTAAAGCTTTGTCTTTTATTGACAAGGCCGCTACTGATGTTTGTTCAGAATATTTTGATCGTGGTGTAACAAAAGTAACTGCTTCTTTAGGCATAGAACAAGAATATTTCCTTGTAGACGAAGCTTTATACAATGCGCGCCCAGACCTTGTTTTGTCAGGAAGAAGCTTGTTTGGCCACTCTCCAGCTAAAGGCCAGCAATTGGAAGACCATTATTTTGGGTCAATACCTTCAAGGGTCCATGCTTATATGATTGATTTCGAAACAGAGGCATTGAAATTGGGAATTCCTATCAGGACCAGGCATAATGAGGTTGCCCCTAGCCAATTTGAGTGCGCCCCAAATTTTGAAGAAGTGAACCTTGCCGTAGACCATAATGCATTGTTGATGGACCTAATGGTGAAAGTTGCCGAACGACACCATTTTAAGGTCTTATTGCATGAAAAACCTTTTGCCGGGGTAAATGGTAGCGGAAAGCACAACAACTGGTCGTTGATCACAAGCACAGGGAAAAACCTGCTGGCACCAAGCACAAAACCTAAAGAAAATCTTCAGTTCCTTACTTTCTTAGTCAACATAGTTAAAGCTGTGTACGAACACAATGCATTGTTAAGGGCATCCATTGCTTCCGCGAGCAATGACCACCGTTTGGGTGCAAACGAAGCACCGCCAGCGATCATGTCAGTGTTCATAGGGTCTCAGCTCAACGAAGTTCTTGATGAACTGGAAAAGAAAGCCAAGATCAAGCTTGATAAAGGCGACAATGTTTACATGAAATTAGGTATCAATAAAATACCTGCTATTTTAAGGGACAACACAGATAGGAACAGGACCTCACCTTTTGCATTCACAGGAAACAAATTTGAGCTTCGTGCAGTAGGTTCTTCTGCAAATAGTGCTTCTGCAATGACAGTTTTAAATACCATTGTTGCTCAGCAATTGGTTGAATTCAAAAAGGATGTAGATAAAAAATTAGCAAAAGGAGAAAAGAAAGAGATTGCCATTGTAAATGTTTTGAGGGACTATATCAAAACATCCAAAGACATCAGGTTTGAAGGAAATGGTTATTCTGATGAATGGGTAAAAGAAGCGGAAAAAAGAGGCTTATCCAATTTAAAGGATACCCCGGCAGCCCTTGAAGCTTATATTTCAACAAAATCAAAAAAACTTTTTATTGAGAACCGTATATTTACAGAAAAAGAACTTGAAGCCCGCCATGAGATAAACCTTGAAGGGTATATAAAAACGATCCAGATCGAAGCACGGATCATGGGCGATTTAGCTGTAAACCATGTAATCCCTACTGCTATAACTTATCAAAATAAATTGATAATGAATGTAAAAGGATTAAAAGACCTTGGTTTTGATATCAAGGAAAATACCACCATGGGAACAATCAAAGAAATTACAGATCATATCAATATCATCAAAAGTAGGGTGGATGCAATGATTGAAGCTAGAAAAGTCGCCAATAAACTTGAACATTCGCAGGAAAAAGCCATGGCCTATTGCCATAAGGTTAAATCATTTTTTGATGAAATCAGATATCATGTAGACAAATTGGAGCTATTGGTAGATGATGAGGACTGGCCTTTGGTTAAGTACAGGGAGTTGTTGTTTTTGAGATAATTTAAATCAAAGAGAAATATAAAAGGCTGCATTTTGTGCAGCCTTTTTATGTTTTAGACAATTTCTGGTTTCTTTAGTCATTAAAACCTTTCAGGCTTCTGCAATATTGGTTGTGCTTTTAATTTTATTAAATTGGTCTTGTTTATACAGTACCCTTCAT
Source organism: Bacteroidota bacterium (assembly GCA_030857845.1). Taxonomy (GTDB): domain Bacteria; phylum Bacteroidota; class Bacteroidia; order Cytophagales; family Cyclobacteriaceae; genus JALZND01. The sequence goes on from JALZND010000115.1 coordinate 6,527, forward strand.
TTCAAATCATTAGTTTTATACATACAATACATAAAAAAATATTTATTAAAGGGTAGTTTTCACCAGGTTTACTTTACTATCGTCACCTGCTTTTATTGATTTATTAAAATCTATGAATTCCTGATATTGTTCAACAGGATAGGTTCCTTCTTTAAGAATTAAAGATCTTTTAAATGTTATATTTTTTCCTTCTACTATTATTTCTGCACTAAAAACTCCAAAAATCTTTTCCACTAAAATATTTTTAGGGGAGGAGTCAATTTTATATCCTGCAGGAATTTCATATGTATATTCATCTAAATCAGTAAACCCTCTGTTTATGTACAAAGGATTAACGCGGTTGCGTACCTCTTTGGGAATTACGCTGCTTTGATTAATCTGATTTAAAGAAATAACCATTCCGTGGTTTGAAATTGCAGCATAATTATCAGATCTTAACACAATCAGCTCCGTACTCACCGGAAGCTCTTTTTTATCTTGTTTATATTCTAGAGATTCTATTTCCAGATTAAGTCCCGGGTAAAGTTTAGAAAGTATTTTTACCTGTTCTGAAAAGGACTCTCCTGCAAGCCTTATATGATTATCATATTGTGCGCCTTCAAAAATTGTATTAATACTTCCTGAAAGATCGCCTTGGTTATTGATCTTAAAAGAAGCTGTCCTGAATTGTTTATTATTATCAAGTTTTGGGGTACGCATGAGTTTGCCCCCTTCCGGGGTACACACTAATACATCACGATCATCCGTAAAGTCACCAAGATATCCAAAAGGATTTTGTTTATTGGTGCATTCGAGCCAAATTGTATCATTATGAAAAGGCACACAAAGTATAATGTGATTGCCATCATTTATAGAAGCAAAATCCCGTGATATATCTTCTTTAAACTTCCCTGCATTTACTATAGTGTAATAAGATTCGATTCCTGCTACATGTAACAGTGCTTTTGTATAATTGGACAACCCTTTGCAATCACCATAACCCATCCTGTCAACTTCTGTAGCAGGATAGGGTTGAAAGCCGCCAATTCCAACCTGTACACTGATGTAGCGGGTTTTTTGCTGCATATATTCATAAATGATTTTTGCTTTGCCCTTAGGATCCTCAGTATTTTTTATCAGATTTTTTATATGAGAAACTGTTGCCAAAGGTAATTCCTGTCTGCCTTTCAGGAGAATTTCATTCATCCACCTTCCATACTGGTTCCAATCGTTGAAGCTTCCTTTTATTCCATCATAATAAAATTGATGTGGTGCTATTTTAACAATGGCAAGAAAACTTTCAGCTTCGGGACTAAAAGGTTCAACGCTTATGGCCTGGATGTTTTTTACCTGCCATTTTACAATTTTTTTTTCCTGCTGACTTTCTTCCTTTGTTCCATTAAAATTGATTTCTTTGAATCTCATATTAAAATTCAATGGATAGAGTACCATCAGGCTACTATTTTCAATTGAAATACCAGTAGCATTTAAAGGATACCAGCTCGGAAATGACAGGCTTTGTTTTATCCTAACTTCATATTCATATTCAATGGTATAAGGATAAGTTAATAATCCTGGTTTTAGTCTCTTAATTCTGGAATCTTCATAAAGGGAAAAATCATTTGCAGCGCTAACATCAGAAAAATCTTTTTCCGAAAATTTGATTACGGGTTTACCAAATTCATTGTATATATTTCCTTTTATATATTTAATTTTCCTGGAATTATCATACCGTACCAAGATATTGGCTTCTTTTTCACCTGAATTGTTTAAAATAGTAATGGCTGTTTTATTACGAAAAATGACCTGTTCAACAGATTTAACCTCTATAATGGTTTCTGAATTCCGGATAACAGCTCCTGCTTTGTTCAGTAAATGTTTGGGGATTAAAGCAACGGTTAAATTTGATTGACAGAAGGCACTGATGTGTGCAATAACCAAAATCAGGTATAATATAAAACTTCTCATATTTTCTTCTTAAACTCAACATCGAACTTTTGAGATTTGATGATCAAATTATAAAGTTCTTTCAGATAATAATATTCTGAAGCGTCATATATGGATTTGTTAAAATGTATCCTCTGCTGCATTTTAAGAACTGATTGATCCAGGGTTACTTCAGATAGAAATTTTCCACCATTTCCTGGCAAACCAACTCCCACTTTTTCAGGTTTACTTTGGAGCATAAAATTTTCAGGAAATTTAATTTCAACAGAAATAAATGATTCTGAAGGAGCACCCCAATCTACAGGATAACTTCTTTCATTAAGCTTAAAAGGGTTTTCGGTAATTTTATTTAGAAAAAAAGGATTAAAAAATATCCGTTCCTGATCCAGATTTTTGAAGGCATCAATTTCTACTTCTATTTGTTCTGTTAAAGTATTTTCCAGCTCGTCTAAATTTTTAACATCTGCATTCAATATTCGCATACCGGGCATGTTATCTTCAATATTTTCAAAATAGTCATCTATTGAGCTAAAACTTTTGATTTTTTTCCTTTTTTCTAATGCTTCATATCCTATATAACTTAACTCCATATTTCCTTTTAATTTACCATCTTCTTCAAGAGTAAGATTAATTTTATAAAATCTCACCTCTTTTTGGGAGGCTTTAAGGTCAATCCAATATGATGGCTTTGAATTGCTCATTACCCTTCCCTGATCATTAATGCATCGCAATGGAAGTAATCCGAATGGGAGTAATGGATCTGTAGCATCCAATAAAAAGAAAGAATCGCCTATATCTATTTTACAAACAACATAATTAAAATCGCTCATTACAGGGAATAGTTTATTAACCCATCCATTATCCCTGGTAGATAGAATTACTGGCTCTGCATTAATATTAGCAGCATTCATTGCCGCTACCAATGAAAGATTAATATCTCCTACATTTCCAGAATTTTTGCTTAGAGCTTTTTTTATGCCCTCATCACTATATTTTCCATAATAATTATTCCACCGAAATCTGGATTTTATATGTTTATATAT
>JALZND010000116.1 GCA_030857845.1 Bacteroidota bacterium
TGCGGCCAAAAGAGCGGCCATAAAATTAAGGATAGGAACAAGCCACAGAATTTTTCATTGGTGGACATGCAATGACATGGTTAAACTTGGAAGAAAAAATAGCAATCTCCATGAGGCACAGCTGAACCTACAATTATTAAAGCCATTAAAGATCAAAACAAATTATAGTCTACATGAACTGCCTCAATTTTATGGATGGCAAACAGCACATGAACAAGATTTTCATGAAATTCTGCAAAAAGATAAGTTTAATTTAATTCTTCATACAAAATCGAAAGGAAGTGCCAGGGAATGGCCGATGAAAAATTATTATATGTTAGCGATAAAGCTTCAAAAACTTCCATTCAACATTATCCTTACAGGTACAAAAGAAGAAGGTGAACTGATAGAAAAGGAATGCCCAGAGCTTTTGAAACTTGAAAATATTAAGAATTTGACCGGTACTTTAAGCCTTTCATCATTTGTTGATTTTATTATAAATGCTGATGGTTTAATAGCATGCAGCACAGGACCGCTTCATATTGCTGCTGCTTCAGGTATATTTTCTTTAGGACTTTACCCTCCGGAAAAACCTATGCATCCTGGCCGTTGGGGACCAATTGGAAGAAATGCTACTTATTTAGTAAAAGATATAAGTTGTAGCGGGTGCAAAAAAAGTGGTAATTGTTTGTGTTTAAATGAAATATCACCTGAAACTGTATTATTTAAGATTTTAGAATGGACAAATCTACATAACACTAAGGTTTCTGGTTAAAATTATAATTATTTCTGCCAAAATATATAGGATTGTATATTCTATACATTACTACAAAGGTAAACTGTCACCACAAAACAATTTTCATAAAGATGAAATGCAAAATATGTGAAAATGAAATAGGAAATGTTCCCTTTGAGCCTGAAGAGATGATGTTTGGCAACAAAGAAAAGTTTTTATATTTCCAATGTAGTAAATGCAATTGCCTTCAAATCATGGAAGTCCCTCATAATCTTGAGGAGCATTATCCAAAAAATTACTATAGCTTTAAATTGCTTGATGAAAAAAAAAGGAAATCTTTGAAAAATAAATTAATCTTATGGAGGTTAAAATCAACAATATTTAGCAATGGAATCAACAGTAAAATTGTCAGAAAATTTTTTCCAATGGAAAGATATGAACATTTTGTTAATCTAAATTTAAACTTCAATAACAAAATATTAGACGTGGGTAGTGGAAATGGATCATTTTTTTTATACAATCTGGCAGGGATTGGATTTTCAAACATCCTTGGGGTTGATCCTTTCTTGCAAAAGAACATAGAATATAAAAATGGGCTAAGAATAATTAAAAAATATTTTCATGAAGTTGAGGGTTTTTGGGACCTAATAATTCTGCACCATTCCTTCGAACATATGCCTGATCCTAAAGAAATTTTTTCAACAATTAAAAAAAGGCTTGCAGCAAAAGGAACATGTATGATATTTATTCCTACAGTCTCCTCTTATGCTTGGAGGCACTATGGAATCTATTGGTGTCAGCTAGATGCTCCACGGCACTTGTTTTTACATTCTGTTGAAAGTATGAATAAACTAGCAGAATTGGCTGGTTTAAAAATTGATAAAATAATTTATAATTCATCAGCTTTTCAATTTGAGGGAAGTGAGAAATATCGGAAAGGGATCAGTCTTATAGATCAAATCAAAAATAAATATCAGGAGAACTTAATCACAAGGAAATTAAGGTTGTGGAAATACCAAAACATGGCCAGAAAACTAAATAGAAATAAGGAAGGAGATCAGGCTGTTTTCTATATATCGAGATAAACTGCAGTTTATTTCCGAAAACTCTGATTAGCCTATTTCAATAACAACATCAGGAGACACCGGATGGCCAACACAAGTAAGTATATATCCCTCATTCAATTCATCCTGCGAAAGCCCTTCTTCTTCATCAAGCTTTACTTTCCCTGACAAACATTTGCCCCTACAAGCTGTACATAGGCCACTTTGACAAGAATAGGGAAGATCAATTTCCAAATCAAGGGCCGTTTGCAATATGGTTTTTCCTGGCTCTACATCGAATTTATATTCTTCCCCATCATAAATAACAGTGACCTGATGGGTTTTTAAGCTTTCTTCAACTTCTTGAGAGGATTCTAATTTTTCTTTTTTATTCAGCGTCCCTGTTACAAAGCTTTCTTTATATATCTTTTCTTTGGCAATACCGAAAGCAGTCAAAGTATTTTCTACATTGTTCATCATACCTTCGGGACCACACATCAGGTACACAGTTTGCTCTGTCTTCCATTCTGGCAATTCCGCTAAAATCTTCTTAAGCATTTCCGGGCTGAGCAAGCCAGAAGGGCCTTGCCAATTGATCGGGGCATTGTCCAGTACATGAACAATATTCAAACGCCCAGGAAATTTTTCCAGCAAGGAGGTGATTTTATCTTTAAAAATTATTGATTTTTCATCTCTATTAGCATATACCAATGATAATATACTTTGATGCTCTCCGTGCAAAATAGCTTTTATTATAGAAAGCAGGGGGGTGATCCCGCTACCACCGCCAAATAAAATGATATGTCTTTTATTGGAGCTAATTACATCGGTAGTAAAATGGCCCATGGGTTCCATTATTTCGAGAACATCACCTATTTTTAAGGTTTTGTTAAGGTAGGTGGACATTTTTCCACCTTCAACGATTTTAACAGTCACTGCAGGATATTCATCACAGCAAGGAGAAGTACATAATGAATAAGCCCTTCTTACCTTTTCTCCATTAACATTGCAAATCAGTGTGAGGAATTGGCCTTCTTTATATTGCAGCTTTTCACCTTCAGGATTATCGAACACCACAGTAATAGCATCAGGGGTTTCTTGTATAATTTCCCTTACTTTTAATTTAAAGTAATGATCTTTTACATTTTGGCTCTCATCAGCTGACTTCTTTTTCTTGAATATATTAAAAACCATTGCTTAAGGATTGATTGCAGTTTATTAACGCTGTTTCTTGTTTTGTGTTTGTTAAAGATCTTCAATTGACAAAGTTAATAATTCTGGACAAGAAAATAAAAATGCTTTTTAATAATTGGTCCCCTTAAAGTTTATATGCTATTTAATTGGTCCCCTTAAAGTTTATATGCTATTTAAATGAAAGCATAATGAAGAACTTTACCTAAAAAATTGATATTTTAGCACCTTATTAATTAATCTTCAATGAACATAAATGCTTTAACCGCAATTTCCCCAATAGATGGGAGATATAGAGCGCAAATTGAAAATTTAGCCGAATACTTTTCTGAATTTGGATTGATAAAATATAGAGTGCTAGTAGAAGTAGAGTACTATATAGCTTTATGTGATATGTCCTTGCCAGCATTCAAATCGTTTGACAAAAACAGGTATGAAGATTTAAGAAAAGTATATATAGAATTTAATGAAGAAGATGCCCTTGCTATAAAGGAAATAGAAAAAACTACCAACCATGACGTTAAGGCAGTCGAATATTTCCTAAAGACAAAATTCGATCTTTTGGGCCTGCAGGATTTTAAAGAATTTATCCATTTTGGCCTTACTTCACAGGACATAAATAATACTGCTATCCCTCTTTTGTTGAAAGATGCCATAGAATTACAATACAAGCCCCTACTTTACAAGCTTAAAGATTTACTTAAAGCAATGACTGTAAATTGGGAAAATGTTACCATGTTAGCTCGCACCCATGGCCAACCAGCCTCTCCCACAAGGCTAGGAAAGGAGTTGATGGTTTTTGTTGCAAGGCTGGAACAGCAGCTTTTATTATTAAAGTCTATCCCTTTTTCAGCAAAATTTGGCGGGGCTACAGGAAATTTCAACGCCCATTACTTAACATATCCCTCAACGGATTGGAATAATTTTGCAAATGCTTTAGTAGCCCAACTAGGGCTGAAAAGAAGCTTTCCAACAACACAAATTGAACATTACGATAATTTGGCAGCCATATGCGATAATTGTAAAAGGATCAATAACATCCTTGTGGACCTAAGTAGGGATATATGGCATTATGTATCCATCAATTATTTCAAGCAAAAAATCAAGGAAGGAGAAATAGGTTCTTCAGCAATGCCTCATAAAGTCAATCCTATTGATTTTGAAAATGCCGAAGGAAATCTGGGCATTGCCAATGCCTTGTTTGAGCATTTCTCTTCAAAACTCCCTATTTCAAGGCTTCAAAGGGATTTGACAGATTCTACAGTTTTAAGGAATATTGGTGTTCCTTTTGCCCATACAATTATTTCGTTCCATTCAATCATAAAAGGTTTGAATAAACTTGAACTCAACAAAGCAGCAATTGATAAAGACCTTGAAAGTAATTGGGCAGTAGTTGCAGAGGGGATCCAAACCGTTCTGCGCCGCGAAGGTTATCCTCAACCTTATGAGGCCTTAAAAAATTTAACAAGAAAAAACGAAGAAATTACACAATCTACCATCTCTAATTTTATTGATGGGCTAGATGTAAATGACAATATTAAAAATGAATTAAAATCAATAAGCCCTTATAATTACGTTGGAAGATAGCCCTACTGATCCATTGAAGCAAGAGACCTGTCGTTTTCAAAGTCGTAAAGTGTAAGGTTCCGCAGGGTATAATAAGCCGTCCAGAAATTTCTTAAAGAGCTGATATAAGCCCTTTTTGCATTGTCCTTATCTTGTAATGCGATGGTTAAATCGGTAATACTTATTTTTCCTATCAAGTATCTGTTTCGGGTTATCTCGTAACGGTTTAATGAAATATAATCTGCTTTGGAGGTTATCAATAGTTGGTCCCGAAGCATTTTAAATTGTTTTACCTGCGTATAAACTTCCTGGTCAAAGTTTACTTCATCTTGTGTTACTGAATATTCAATTAATTTTTGGTTAGCTTCAGCTGTTTTCCTGACAGATTTTTGCCTTCCCCAATCCAGAACAGGAATCTGAAACCCAATGGACAATGATTGCTGATTTGTAGGCCTATAATAAACATCACTAATGGTATTGCCGTTATTGGCAAGGCCCACTGTTCCAAAAATATCCATATTCAATCCGCCGTCACGTTTGGCCTTATTCACTTCTGCCTGTGCCTGCAATAGCTGCCTTCTAAACCCTACTGCAGCAGACCTATTTTTACGGGCTTCCTTAATAGCTACTGTCTCATCTACTTCAAAATCAGGTATTTCAGAAGGTAAAACCAGGTTTATGCGGTCACTTCCCGTCCAACCTATAAAAGTCTTGAGTTTTAAAGTAGAGGTTTCAAGATCAAGCTCAGCTTGAGAAACATCCTGCCTTGAATTAAGTACATTGAGTTCCAATTGTAAAAGGTCATTTTCTGCAATTTTACCTAAATTGTACCTGCCTTCTCCTATTTTAAAAATGGTGTCGTTATTTTGAAAATTCTTTTGGGCTATTTCATGGCTGATTTGGGCAAGTAATAAATTGAAAAATAAGTCGGTAGCCATTATAGATACATTTTCAAGATTTTCCTGATATTCTTTTTGGGATTCTTCATACCTGAGAGGTTCTATCTTTCTAGCCCACCTCAAATTGTTGTAACCAAACATTGGTTGAATAAAACCAAGCACGCCTGGGTTTCCGCTGTATTGGGTAAAATTACCTGCCAGATCATCAAATCGTTGTGCTTGTGAATTAACAAAAATCTGACCGCCGGTCAACCCGATATTCTGGCTTAAAACCAAATTCAAATCAAGGAAATTATTCGTAACAGGCTCAAACCTAAAAGTTCCATCTGGCTGCTGGGCTTGCACAACAGTTCTATTGAATTCCGGAAATCTTCCCCTTAAAGAAAGTTGTGGGTTATATTCTGATAGATACGTACGCCATTGCCAATACCTGTTTTCTTTTCGGGTTTCAGCAACTAGGGCTGCGGAAGAATGTTGTTTCGCAAAATCAATAATATCTTCAAGGGTATAAGCAGCTGGAGTTCCGGCTTCTTGTGCCTGGACAACAGATACACTTAAAAACAAGCCTAAAAAAAACAAACACCTGAAGGTATTATTCATATCTTAAAGAGGTTATAGGATCTTGATTGGCGGCTTTTCTTGCAGGAGCAATACCGAATATCAAACCAATAGTTGCAGCGACACCAAATGAAATAAAAATTGAAAAAAATGTTATAATGGTAGGTATACCAGCAAATTCAGCCACTAGTACAGCAATACTAACTCCTAGTATGACCCCTATCAACCCACCAGATACGCTGATCATAATTGCTTCAAAAAGGAACTGGAGAATGATATCTATTTTTTTTGCCCCGATGGAAAGCCTCAAACCTATTTCTTTGATCCGCTCCAGTACAGAGGCCAACATGATATTCATGATACCGATGCCTCCAACCAAAAGTGAAATGCCCGCAATAGCTCCAAGCACCACGTTAAAAATGCTTTTCGTTCTCTGCTGCTGTTTTAAAAGTAGTTCAGGAATTGTTATTTCGTAATCCACTACTTTATAATGCCTCCTTCTCAAAAGCCTGGAAATTACATCGGTAGTTGCGTTTAATGTCCCTGTTTCTTTCACTTGCACTACCAATCTGTCTATTTGGTGATAATTATTGTTTACCTGAGGTGCAAAGTTTGCGTTGTCCCCATTTTGTGCCTTTGCCTGTTCTGCCTTGATCATGGCACCTGTAAGAATTGCCCTGTTTTTGTACCGGACCAAGACTGTTTGTATTGGCGCATATACATCCATATTATAGTCCCTGATGCCAAGATTATCAATAGATGCTTCGGAGATAATCCTTTCATCCATGACCCCCACAATCTTTAACCAATGTGGCCCGCATTTTATCATCTTACCAAGGGGTTCTTCATTGCTGAAAAATTTTACTTTTATCCCTTTACCAATAATGCAAACAGGTTCGCCACGAAGTAATTGATCTTCATTGAACATCTTTCCATCCGAAAGGGTAAAATTTGCAATATCAAAAAAATTAGGAGTAACACCCACTAGTTTGGCTGACCTCCTGATACCCCCTTTAATAATATTTGTCTCAATCAAGATTTCAGGGCTTACTTTTTCAATATTTGGAAGAATACTCATGATGGCTTTCACATCTTCCATTTGCAGCCCGGGAGTAAAGGTTTTTTTGTTCGATTTTTGATTTGCCTCCTCAGCAACCTTTTCTTCCGTTTGTTCTACAATTGGGGTAATTACTATATTATTGACGCCAACTAATTTTATCTGCTCTAAAATCTCCTGCTGAGCACCATTTCCAATTGCCATCATGGCAATAACTGCTGCAACCCCAAAAATAATCCCTAATCCTGTAAGGATAGACCTCACCTTATTAGCCAGCACAGCTTCGAAAGCTATTGAAAAATTTGCCAATATTTTTTTTAACATCTTATTTTAAGCTGGATTTTAAGCTTGCAGTGGTAGCTTCCTTTTCTAAAAATTGGAATTTGCTTTTTTCTGCATTTTTTGGTGGGGACAAATAAACCTTTTCTCCTTCTTCAATACCTGTATCTACAACTACTTCATTAGAATTTGCCTTTCCAATTATTACTTCCTGTCGCACAGTATTTATACCATCAACTTTATACACATAAGTTAATGTGTCTCCCTGATTGTGCAGGCATTCCAAAGGTATAAATACAACGTTTTCAATATATTCTGATATAATAGAATTGCTGGTAGTCATAGCAGGCCTTAGAGTGGTATCTGATTCTATTACCTGAACGTTCACCTGATACACCTTTGCATCAGAATTTGGCTTTTGCTCACCCACATTGGAAACGTTTATGACCTTTCCGCTAAGCTTTTTCTCCGGAAAAGCGTCAAGGCCGATCAATACTTTTTGTCCTTCAGCAATTTTCCTGATATCTACTTCATTAACATAAGTTTTGGAAATCATGGTGGTCAGGTCAGGAAGTGTAGCCACTGTGGGCTCCCATGCATTAACTTGTGATCCTGTAGTCCTTCTGCTGCCATTCCAATCCCTTTCATAAACCACCATGCCTTCCTCAGGCGCGGTAATAGTAAAGGCTTCAATAAGTACCTGCATATTGGTAAGCTCCCTTTGCGCCCTATTTAAATTTGCCGCCACTTCCTGCATTTTGGCTTTGGCTTGCTCGTACTTAATCTTATAATTTTCTTTTGTCTGCTGGTATGCCCTTTGAGCTTTTTCTAAATCAATTTCAGCTTGTTTTATGGTAGCAGGAGGTTCGAATTTCGACTGTTCCAAAACTATTTCCTTCTCGGTAACACCATATTTTAAATTTAAAAGCTCATCCCTTGCCAGCCGTAGGGTTAAAGTGGAATCAAGTTGGGCCTGGGAATACAGAGATTGACTTTTTTGAAGTTCAGTCTCGGCGTTCATGATTTTCGAAGAAAGGTCTGATTTATCAAGAGTAGCAATAAAATCACCTTTTTTCACCCTTGTTCCCTCATCTACCAGTTTATCGATTTTTACCTGCCACATACCAGCTGACATAAAATTGGGGCCCATAATCTTAACCGAGCTTTTAGCTTCAAGTTCGCCAGAGGTGGTTATTTCAATTTGAAATGCCCCACGCTTGGCTTCAATAATAAGGTCAGAACTTTCTTGTGTGGCGCTGCTCGTAAAAATGAAAATGGATACAACTAAAACAAGCAATACCACTATAGGCACTATATATTTTTTATTCATGGTTCAGGTCAATTTTATAAAGTATTCCCAAATATGGTTCAATAAATTATGTAATTTGTTAAAGCTTAAATTAAACTAAAATAATAATTAAAAAAAATAAAGATAATAAGTTCCAGGCTCATCATCATACCATTGATATAATAATTAGCCCACTTAAATAAATATCGCTTAAATTCTATATTTTTGACCCCATAAATTAAAAATAGAATTGTAAAAAGATCAATTCTAAAAACGGACCGGATGAAGTACATCATTAGTTTTATTATAAGAAAGATTCCCAGGAAATACTTACAGTTGTTCAGCCATTTTATACTGGGGATTATTGCAATGTTTTATAAGGGAAATAATGTGCAATGTCCGGTTTGCATAAATTCTTTTAAAAAGTTTTTACCCTATGGAAGGATTCCCCGATCAAATGCACTTTGCCCAACATGCCTGGCATTGGAACGCCATAGGTTGATGTGGCTATTCTTAAAAAACAAAACCGATTTTTTTACTGCTCCCATAAAGTTGCTTCACATTGCCCCAGAGGTTTGTTTCATTGATAGGTTTAAAGCACTGAAAAACCTGGATTATATTTCTGCTGATTTAGAGTCTCCATTGGCAATGATTAAAATGGATATTCATCACATCCCATTTGAAGAAAATAAGTTTGATGTTGTTTTTTGCAATCATGTGATGGAACATGTTGATGACGACATCAGGTCAATGCAGGAAATATATCGTGTTCTTAAAAGAGGTGGATGGGCCATCATTCAATCACCATTAGACTTACGCCTTTCAAAAACAAATGAAGGAACTACCCTGAAATCTCCACAAGAACGAGAAAAAGCTTTTGGTCAAAATGAT
>JALZND010000117.1 GCA_030857845.1 Bacteroidota bacterium
TGTAAAATCAAACTTATCAGTCAAATAATAATTTACTTCAAGGCCAAATCCAACATTTACATTGGTGACAAACAGCTCTCCATAAAGGGGTTGAAAATGGACAAATAGCTTGTTCACTTCATATGGAGCATCATAAAACTCTTCATAAGTAATAGTAGAAGCATCTGATTTTGATACCTGGGCAAAGGCGTTCATAGCCAATAAGCTCATGGTTATCGTACTAATTACCCGTAAAGTTTTATTCCAATTAGCCATAATTTAATTTACAAAATCAAACAATAGCCAAAATTAACAGAAAGGAAATAACTAAAATATCTAATTTTTTCGAATTATTACATAATGCAGTTCAGGTAGGAATTAGGTTAAAAAAGAATCAAGAAGGGTGTTATAGAACATGCACAACTCATCAAATGCCCATTATATTAAGTTTCAGTAGTTATACACTGTCTATGATTTGCAATTTTGGCAGGTAATAAAATATTTGATAAAGTGTTAATTCATAAATTATCAAGGTCATTTATCAAAAATTAATAATTTATTTTTATTACCGCAAACTTTTAATTAAATAAAAAGATACCACTTAATTCAGTTTTTCGTGTTGAGGGCCAACTTTAAACAAATATAAAATTATTTAAGGATTGATTTTAACGAATGCAGGTTGGCTTCAACAATAATGTCAACCATTTGGTCATCGATGGCAGTTGAAACAAACAAAGTTTCAAATTGTGATGGCGCCAAATATATGCCCCGCTGCAACATTTGCTGAAAGTATTTACCAAACATGGCTGTATTGGAAGTTTTTGCTGTTTCAAAATCATAAACTTCCTGATCTGTAAAGAATATGCTGAACATAGAACCCACCTGGTTGATGGTAAAGTTGAGCCCCAATTGAGACAGATTGCGTTTGAAGCCGGCTACAATATTGGCTGTAGTTTTTTCAAGCTTTTGATAAACCTGGTTTTTGCCCTTTAATTGCGACAACATGGCTATCCCAGCGGCCATGGCAATTGGGTTTCCAGAAAGCGTGCCTGCCTGATATACTGGCCCTAATGGTGAAATAAAATCCATTATTTCTTTTTTTCCACCATATGCACCAACAGGCATACCGCCGCCTATTATTTTTCCAAGAGTTGTAATGTCTGGTGCTACACCAAAATATTCTTGTGCCCCGCCCTGTGCCAGCCTAAACCCTGTCATCACCTCATCAAAAATGAGGATAATGCCTTCTTTTGCACATATTGACCTTAGCTGCTGTAGGTAACCTTCTTTGGGCAAAACACATCCCATGTTTCCGGCAACGGGTTCAATAATTAAGGCAGCAATCTGATCTTTGTTGGCAGAAATCAGGTTTTCTACTTCTTCAATATTATTATATTCGGCTGTTAAAGTATCTAATGCCGTGCCTTGAGTAACACCAGGACTATCCGGGACACCCATTGTAATTGCCCCACTTCCGGCAGCAATCAAAAAAGAGTCGCCATGTCCATGATAACATCCTTTGAATTTTATAATTTTATTCCTGCCTGTAAAGCCACGGGCAAGTCTTATAGCAGACATGGTAGCTTCTGTCCCTGAGTTTACCATCCTTACCTTTTCTATAGATGGCACCATTTCGCAAATTAGCTCTGCCATGGTAACTTCCCTAAATCCTGGAGCCCCAAATGATAAGGAATCAGGAATTGCGCCCCGAACTGCCTCTTCAACAAGCTTATTTGCATGCCCCAATAGCATAGGTCCCCAGGAATTTATCAATTCTATGAATTGATTATCATCTTCATCATATAAATAAGCTCCTTCTGCTCTTTTGATAAATAATGGGTTTCCCCCAACTGCTTTAAATGCCCGCACAGGGGAGTTTACACCACCTGGGATCCTTTTTAGTGCCCTTTCAAATAATCCTTTACTTTTACTATTGTCCATTTATTTAAGGTGCATTGACCAATATAAAATCTGATTTTACCATTCTTATAATGGGAACAAACTGATTGTCGTTAGAACCTGTAAAGTTAAAGCCTGGAAACAACACACCTTGTTTAAAGCCTTCATTTTGGCGATCCATTTGAAAATAAGTACCGTATTGCGCTAACATCCTCCCAGCAAGTAGCATGGTTTCATAACCGGAATAAGCAGATTGAGTTGGCAGTGTTTTGGTATTTTCCATAAATTTAAGCCTGAATTTTTCTACTTCGGACCGAGTATATTCAATAAAATTTGGGGCTATAAAATACAACTTAAACCTTTCCAGCTGTTCATATGAAAGTGACCTGTATTCCAACCAATCTTCATTTCCAATTAAAGCTATATTGTCTGTTCTCTGGTTCATCCCACTGATAATTTTTGAAACGATTATTTCATCCAAGGTTGTGATGAACAGGTGGGAGATACTGTTTAAAGGCAGGTTGTAAACATTGTTATCGTTTCCAGAAAGTAAATTAAGGACTTTTTTTGATTCAGAAGCATCTACTTTAACCATTTTTTCAATCGTGATCCCATGCTTTCCTGCTTCTTCTTTATATGTAAAAGCCAGGGTAGAGTCCCTTGAAGTTGTTCCATATATAATGATGCCTTTTTTATTTTCGAATTCTTTTGCAGCAAACTCTGCTGTTCTACGTGCCTGGGTCTCAAAGCTTGGCTTTATGAGAAATGAAAAAGGATTATTCCCAATTACTTTCGAATTGTTCGAAATCGGGTTGATCATATTGATCTTATTTTGATGAGAAAATGAGGAAACCAATCTGCTTGGAGTAGGATATAACGGGCCCAGAATCAGGTCCATACCTTTCATTTCATCCAGTCTCAGCAGCTGGGCAGTTTGGGCACTGTCCCTCCGGGTATCATAAGCAAGTAGATTTATGTGAATGCCTTCTTCCAAAAGCTGCTCATGTCCCAACCGAATTCCTTCATAAAGGTCAATTACAAATTGATTGCCAACATTACGCCCCTTGTTCAGGTCGGAAGCAAGAAAAGGTAATAAGACAGCTACTTTATAAGAATCTTTTTTTTCTGACACACCTGTAGGTCCTGATAGGTAAACCTTTGGGTCCAAATTATACTGTTTTACAATTTTCTCCAGCAGCTTTTGGTTTTGGTCAACCAAAGGCTTCGCATGAATTTTATCTGCCAGAGCAACTGCTACTTCTTTATCTTTCGGGTTCTTTTCATATATGGATTGTAAAAGGTTGATGTCGTCAGTATTCTTTAGATAATACCTTCTCATTTCCTCTGCTCTTTCTTTTATTTCTTTACTTTTGATCCTTCCAAGTATAGAAAACCCCTTTGCATATTCATTTTCGTCAAAATTTATTTTCGCCAGCCAAAGACTGGCCTCATCTACATTTGTCCAGCTTCCATACTTCTGCTCTATTTGCATCAGCATGTTTTTCGCCAGGTCGTTCTTTTGGGAATGATGGGCAGAAAGGGCATAAAAATAAGAGGCATATTCTGTATATGGGTTGTTTTCTGCTTGCTTTGCCAAGGGCAACAATACCTGCATGGCCAAATCATATTTTCCCGATTCAAAAAGGCTTTTTCCGTTTTGATAATTCTTTTGTAGACTGCCACTGCTTTGAGCTTCAGCCAGTTGGACTGAAAAAAACAAGGCAAATAATAACAACAAGGCGCTTTGCTTCATAAATTTATTGCTAAAAATGCATCAATATTAACTAATCTTGGTGCAGGATTATGAATTTGGGTCAAACTAATTAACAAGTTTTAAAATTAGCTACTATAAAAGCCCCAAACAAGAAAAATTTCTTGCATAAAGCTCACTTAGAACGGAAATGTTTTATTAAAATTTTCTATTAATAATGCATTCCATTAATATCTCAGCTTGTTACCATGCTTTAAAGTACAGTGCTTTTACTTCTTCTTCCAAGCCAGGAACAGTCGCCCGGTTTCATTGCTAATCAAAAAATCTGTTTCATTGATAAAAACCAGCCCTTCGGATTGTCCTCCTTTAGTAAAGGGCAGGCATTTGTACGGCTTATCAAATACCCCACCTTCTTTATTTAATTTAAATAAATACACTTTTCCATACGAAAGTAGTGCAAACATCTTATTGTCCGTACTTATGTCTGCCGCGGTCACCATACCATTCAAATAAAAACTTTTAACCGGGGCTATGGTATAATCCCCGGCAGCATCGGGAACCTCATAATGTTTAACGCATTTCAAGCCCCTGTTTTTTGAAAATAAATGCAATGCCCCATCCTTCCAAAAAAAACCTTCTACGTCGAAGTTCATATTTTCACGGTCTGGAGGAAATTGATCCTGATCCTGAAATTTAAAATTGATGATTTCCAATCCTTTGGTGATTGGGTTAAATTTATAGATGCGCAGGTCTTTTCTTTGGTTCAGGTTATTGCCAAAATCACCTATAAATATATTTCCCTGATCGTCTTTTGCAAGGTCTTCCCAGTCCGTGTTTTTTGCATCTTCCACAATTAAGGTATCCAATATATTACCTTCTGGTGTAATGCGGTACAGATGGTTTTTACCGCCACTATCGGTATGGGTAAAGTACACATCAGGGTCATCACTTGTTTCCAGCCCTGAAGCTTCCAAAAAGCCGCGGGGCAGTCTTGCCATGGACTCAATATAGTATTCCCCTTTATTTTTTTTAAAGCCTGTTGATTTAGGCTCAACAGCACACCCGCAAAATATGGACCTCACCATTATTAGCAGGCTAAAAATTTTTATCTCAAGCATTGGATTCTGTTTGGTTGATGAAACGGAGCGTTAAATCCTTTACTTCTTCGGCATTTTGCCAGTATTCCCTGCTAAAAAAAGTTTTATATTTCCAGTTCTTTTGCCTCAGGTGCAACAATTTGTACACATGAAGTTCTTTTATGGAAATCCCTTGATAATAATGGTCGTCATCCGTTAGGATTAAACCCCAATATTTATTGTTTTTTTTGATAGAAAGGTCGGCAAAAGGCATTTCTTCCACCAGTTGCGACCCAATTGCGAAATTCCCATTCAGCAATGATAATTTATTTTTAAGATACCAATCCACATTAAAGGAAGTAGCTTGTACCGGCTCATAGCAATAGCGGCCTTCTGAAACTTCCATTGCAAATTGCAGGTATTTTTTAAGGAGCTTAGGGCCTTCATTTTTGCTTTCCTCTACCTTAAGTTGCTGTGGGTATATACTGCTTACGATATAAATAGTCTCTTTTGCCCTTGTTATTGCAACATTCAGCCTGTTTTCACCTCCTTCAGCATTTAATGGGCCAAAATTCATAATCATCCTGCCTTTGCTATCAGGGGCATATGCTGTAGAAAATATAATAATATCCTTTTCATCGCCCTGAACATTTTCAATATTTTTAATAAAAAGGGTTTCGGGAATTTTAAATTGATGCACCCGCGCTTCCTGTTCGAGCAATTCTGTTATATGAAGTTGCTGCCGCGCATTGAAGGTTACCACCCCAATCTCACTGTTTGGTTTGGCTGAAATGAGCTCCCTTAACAAAGCTACTACCCTTTGGGCCTCTTCATCATTCTTATTATCAATCCAGCTACCTTCAACTTTTATGTACCTAAGGGCCGGGTCGCCTTCATTGACATCTTTGAAATCCGGAAGCATTTTTAATTTGTCGTCATAAAAATGTTGATTGGAAAAATGGATCAAATCCAATGCCCTGCTTCTATAATGACCCTGCAGCTGTAGCTGCATCAGGTGTTGCTTGCAAAGGTCCAGCAGCGAATCTATGACAAGTTCTGGTGCTTCGTCATCTTCCTCCCACCTTACCCGGTACAGGTCACTGGGACTTAATTGTTTGTCATCACCTGTTACTACCACCTGTTTTCCCCTGTACATGGCAGGAATTCCTTTTTCAGCATAACATTGTGAAGCCTCGTCAAAAATAACCAAATCAAAAAGTGGCTGCATAGGAAAAATTGCCGACACAGTTTCTGGCGAAGCCAACCAGCAAGGGATCAATGAGAAAAGATCTTCTGATGTCTCTTTTACCAATTTTCTTAAAGGCCAGATACGTTTTTTCTTGGAAACCTGATGCTGCAGTTCGCGGTAAGTTACCATATTGTTGAGCCTATTGTAGACAACATCTTTATAGGTTCTTTCTTTGGCTTTCATCAAAACAATATCTTTGCTTGCCTGCATTTTTTCCAGCACCTGGCCTTGAAGTTCTTCTTCCAGCAATTGAAATTTTTGTGATGAAACCGACCTTAAAATCGGGTATTTTGCCTCTATATGACTAATCCATTCCATCTTGATGCTGTTCAGAAAAAGAGCTGGCAGGCTATCGTCCTTCAAGCTTTTTGATTTGGTAGAGAGTTTATCTATAATCTGCTGTTCGTGAAAACTTAGCTGCTCTTTAAGGTTGTCAAATTCTACGAGCGAATCGAAATCGGTCTGCAGGGTTTTAACAAGTCGTTCTACGTATACTGCATCTTCTTGAATGAGCTGTATTTGATGGGCAGTAAGGAAGGCTTGCCAATCAACTTTATTGATGGGCACTTGCTTGATAAGAAACAATAAGGAAGTGAGCTTGATATTCAGCTCGTCATATTCTATAGCCTTCACATTAAAATATTCTTTGAAGTTCCTTACCGACTTAAAGATCATTTTGGCAATAAGGGCTCGTTTATGATGATAGAAAAAGGTCTGAAAGTGCAGCTTGTCCAAAGATTCAGGCAGTCCTGTAACCCATTTATTGTTCTTTATTTTTTCTATGTTATGCTCAAGGTTTAGCCTGTTATCGATCTTTTTGATCAGGATTTCAAAATCCACTTTTGAATATTGAAGCTGGTTAGCTTCCAATACTTGCTTAAGTATTTCATATTCTTTATTTACATATTTCCATAGCAGATTCTTTATAGGATTTTTCTGTGCTTCAATCCCTTTTTGGATAATTTCCTGGTAATAACCCAATTGTTCCGATGGAATGGTTGTTTCTACCCCAAAATCAGAAAAACATCCCATAATCACCCTTTCTATATTAGATAGCCATAAGGCTTCCGTTTCTTTGTCTGGAAAGTCTACCATGTTACGGAAATAGTGATACACCTTTTCGGTCTCCAGGAGGAGCAACATTTCCCGGATCTGGTTTTCTTTCCCTGTTATCAATTCGGCTTCTTCCAGGGAAATAGGGAAATCTAAAACTTTTATAGATTGTTCGTGTATTTTTTCCTTGAATTTTGGGATGTCTTCCAGAAAATCCTGGATTTTGTTAAAATCCGATATACTTAAGTTTGCAAATGATTTTCTGTCTTTCCAAGGGTAGCCTTCTTTTTCAAAAATTGATGAATAACTTGTATAAACCTTTAATTTCCTCAAAAAAACATCAAGATCTGCTTGTTTAAAAAACTGATACTCCTGTTTTAGGTTAATTGTAGGGGCTTTAATATCGGTGGTGAGGTACAATTCCTTTATAGATATGCCACATTCGGAACTATCGAACAAGGCAAAACGGAACTCGTTCAGCTCTTCTGAAATCTGATCAATCCTTCGGCTGGAATGCAGGAAGTTCCTTTCCAGTTGTATGGCATCCAAAGAATTGTTCTGGTTTTTATATTCGTTCAACCTGTTGATCTGCCTGTCGATCTGGTGATAAACAGCTTTCCTGTCATTTTTAAAATCATGTACCAGTGCAGAAAAACTTCCCAGTTCCTTTTCTTCCAGCCTTTTGTGCACCACATCGAGTGCAGCTTTTTTCTGACAGACCAACAGCACCTTTTTTCCCCTTGCAATAAAATCAGCCATCAAGTTACAGATCAATTCTGATTTTCCTGAACCTGGAGGTCCCTGAATTACCAGTGAATTGCCTTTTTTAACAGCTTTAATGGCATTTTCCTGGTATGCATCAATTTTATAAGGTGTGAATGTCTGCTCTTCTTTTACTTTATCAAGGTAGGCCATCCCAACATTTTGAACTGGGTGTTCATCTTTCTCCGGATCATTACCTTCTTCAAGATGTGTCCTTGCATAGAAGAACCCTTCAATATCTTCAAAATCATTATTCTCTATAAGTTCCTTATAATCCGGGATCAAAAATGAATCTGACTGCGGAAACAATCCCAACACTGCTTCGGGGTATAACTTCAAAGCACCCGTGGCAGTATTTTCTTCAAATTCTGATTTTGTGAAATTTTTGAACGCTAACAGCTTGTCCACAAAATTTTCCTGATTGAAATCAAAAGATACCGGATGATCTTTAAAGATTTTGTACAAACTGGTCCTAAAGCCCCTGCTATCCTTTTCAATGTCATCAAAGTTGAATTCAAGCAATTCATCGTCAATTTTTATTTGGTTATAATGTGCATAGGCTAACAAAAATGCTTTATTTAGTGAGACATTGACATCTTTCTTGGGCTTCAAAAACCATGTTCCTTCATCTTCTTCAAGGCTTACCGGCAAGAACAAGAGCGGGCACCTGATCAATGTATTGTCGTGCAGCTTGCCCCTGAGGATGGGCCAACCTACGTAAAGGTCGCGGGCGCCACTTTCTTCGGAAATAAAATGCTCATATCGTTTTAAGTTTCTCAACCTTTTGCTGATGAGGTTGCTGGCAGCATCCTTTTTATCAACAACCGGGCATAAAACTATTTCATTTTTTTCTGCAATTACATTATCTATTATAGAAAAAGAAGGCTTGTTGTTCAGAAAATCGAAATCATGAAGGTCTATGAACAAATCACCCGAGATGCGGGGCAAAAACAAGGATTTGTTTTTACTGGTAAGGTTTGATAGTCTCTTCAGATAGGATTGCAGTATTTTTCGCATAATTTTATCTTTACCAAACTATTTTTAAATATTGCTCCTGGACATCGGCAATGCCTTCCGTTCTGATTTTGCCATCATTCGATTATTAAAGTCCTAAAATTAGACAATTGCAGGTTTAAAAATGCTTTATTGTTTAGGATCTTATTACACCCAATACTTAGCCAAAATTTAAAACTCCAGATAAGGATAAACTTTTTCTTTGGTACCCTCTTCCAATTCTTTTAAGTTTTCCAGTAAAATGTTTTCATTATAAGGCCCATGCTGCTCCCGATAAGCAATAATACGATGAGCCAATTTTTTAGAAATATATGGATGGGCCGACAGTTGCTTTAAATCAGCATTGTTAACATTGATTTTTTGAGGTTCAAATCCAGGAAAGATATCAGAATGATTCTTTAACATCAGCAATATTTCCTCTTCAAGCCCATAAATTTCATCTAGTTGATTTTTTGATATAAACCCGCCAAGGCTGTTTCTATATTTAATAATCCTTGCAGACAAAACAGAACCAATTCCTTTAAGTTTTTTAAGCTCCACTGTATCAATGTGGTTAATATCAAATTTTACAAGTGGTTTAGATTTTTCTATGGGTGCACGAGGCTCAAATTTTTTACTTTTTTTTGCAATGGTTCCTCTCTCCACTTTTTCTGGCAAATCAATGTATGGGTACAACTCATTGTATTTTTCAGTTGAGAATCCATAAATTTTCATTAAATCACTTTTTATAAAAAAT
>JALZND010000118.1 GCA_030857845.1 Bacteroidota bacterium
ACTATATTCTTCATTTAAGGACTTTTTTAATGGATAATAAATTTCAGTATTCTCAAATATACCTTCGGCTTCTAATTTATATAAGATATTACCTTCTACATTATGAAAAAAAATTGCAGCATAGGTTAAATATGCCATATTATTGGGGTCTTGTTGTGGGTCATTTTTGTCCTGGACTAAAAACCGTAGCTTAATATAGCTTGTTTGCCTGGGCCCTCCTGCTCTGGTAAGTTGTAATGTATGAAGGCCGTTGAGTTCAAGAAATGCTTCTTCTTCCAATGCCATCTTGTATTCAAAACTTTCATTTAGTTCTCCACCATTGCTGTAAAATCCTGTAATATTACCTTGGATATGCCCATTTTCAAAAGCATTTTCAAAACTTACCCCTGGAAGCCCATCTGCCCCTGGAGTACCAGCCTGACCAGATGGCCCTTGTGGCCCTGAAGGCCCCGGAGGGCCTTGTTGGCCAGCCGTTCCTTGAGGTCCTTCCGGTCCTGGTGTGCCGTCTTCCCCGCGACAATTCATTAATGATATAGTTGCTACGACAAGGATATAATGGAAAAATCTAGAATAATTCATATTTAAAAATTTAAAAAATATAATAAAATAATAACTGTGAAGAGATAATGCTGTTTTAATATTTAGAAACTTTATATAAAATTATCAAAAATAATTGATTTAGAAAGGTAAAGACTCATTAGATTTAATAATGGATTGAAATTTAATGTCTTTATAATGAAATTTTTAAGGACATTTGCTCTGTTGTAATCAAATTTAAATTCTCTCAATTTTCGCAGTTTTTGTTCATTTAATGTCTTTAAAATTGTACTTTATTAAATTTAAAGACATCCTGACTCGATTAAAATCTATAATTAAGTTTCTATTAAAATTTTACCTTAACAAGCTTATTGAAAAGCAAATTGCAACTAATTAATGGAATATCCATATTAAGCTATTATCTTTAATAAACTATTGATAATTATGTATCAAAATAAATTTTTTCAGGTCTTGTATGAAGACAATCATCTTTTAATTGTTAACAAAGCAGGAGGCGTTTTAGTGCAAGGTGACAAAACAGGCGATAAGCCCCTTGTTGATTTATGTAAAATATATATAAAGGAGAAGTACGAAAAACCTGGAGATGTTTTTTTAGGTGTAGTGCATAGAATAGACCGTCCTGTAAGCGGGATTGTTATTTTTGCCCGGACATCCAAAGCACTTGAAAGGATGAACATGCTTTTTAAGACCAATACCATTCATAAAACATATTGGGCCGTGGTAAAAGATGCCCCTCGGGAAGAAAAAGGAAAGCTTGTACATTGGTTAAAGAAGGATACAGATAAAAATATCAGTACAGCTTTTGAAAGGGAAGTTCCAGAAAGTAAAAGGTCTGAATTGTTTTACAAGGTGCTGGGCAGGCTCAATGATCACTATTTAATTGAAGTGCACCCGGTTACAGGCCGCCCCCATCAAATAAGGGTACAACTTGCCACTTTAGGCTGTCCTATCCGGGGAGATTTAAAATATGGTTTTCCAAAGCCAAATACTGATGGGAACATTAACCTACATGCATTTTATTTAAATTTTGAACATCCTGTAAAAAAAGAGCCAGTCTTTGTTAGGGCACCACTTCCTGAACAACAATTCTGGGAGCAATTTATTTCCATGGAGCCTAAAAATATTCAAACCAGGAGTATGAAATTTTTGGATTAGGAAAATCTAGTTTGTAGAAAAATTTATGGAACCTAATAAAATTTAGCATGTCTTCGTAGGGAATTCGCTTTTAAAAGAATAAGCCTCTAAAGGTTGAAATTATTGAAGCTATATTGTTTTTCATGTTAATAACCCCGAGGGAGGACATTATTTTTGCTGTATAATGTCACCCCTTTGGAATTTAAGGTCATATTTTTGACTTTTTTATATTAATATCAGCCCTTTGGGCTTTCAAGCTGTAATTCAAATATTTTAAAAGTGAATTACACCATGTCTTCGAAGATATTCAGCTTATCTACGTGTTTATATAAAACAAAAAAATCCGCTATTGAGCGGATTTTTTTGTTAATGATATAAGTTTTGTATTTTATACAGTGGCAGATTCTGCCAATACTATAATCCTGTTGTTCAATACTTCCACTACACCTCCGTCAATAAATACGTAATGTTCCCCATTGGCTGTACGATAGGAAACTGTACCTTTTTCCAGGGAGCTGATCAAAGGAGCATGGTCTTTCAACACCTGAAAAGAACCAGCGCTTCCTGGAAATTTAGCAGATTCTACTTCGCCTTCAAAAACGTTTTTATCTGGAGTGATGATCTCTAATCTCATGATATCGATTTTCAAAATTATCGTACTTCGGCAAGGAGTTTTTCTCCTTTTACCTTGGCGTCTTCAATAGTCCCTACAAGGTTAAACGCTGCTTCCGGCAGGTGGTCCAACTCACCGTCCATAATCATGTTAAATCCTTTAATGGTGTCTTTTATATCTACAAGGACCCCTTTAAGACCAGTAAATTGTTCAGCAACAAAGAATGGCTGAGAAAGGAACCTTTGCACCCTTCTAGCTCTATGCACAGCCTGCCTGTCTTCTTCAGAAAGCTCGTCCATACCAAGGATTGCAATAATATCTTGAAGTTCTTTATACCTTTGAAGTATTTCTTTTACTCTTTGTGCAGTATTATAATGTTCATCGCCCAGAACGTCAGCACTCAATATCCTGGAAGTTGAATCCAAAGGATCCACAGCTGGATAAATACCAAGCTCAGAAATTTTTCTGGAAAGAACGGTAGTAGCATCAAGGTGGGCAAAGGTTGTTGCTGGAGCAGGGTCAGTCAAGTCATCCGCAGGAACATATACAGCCTGTACAGATGTTATTGAGCCTCTTTTTGTTGAAGTAATCCTTTCTTGCATGGCACCCATTTCTGTAGCAAGTGTAGGTTGGTAACCCACCGCGGACGGCATCCTTCCTAAAAGTGCAGATACTTCTGATCCAGCTTGTGTAAACCTAAAAATATTATCAATAAAGAAAAGTATATCTTTGCCCTGGCCTTCGCCATCGCCATCACGGAAATATTCCGCAATAGTAAGTCCTGACAAAGCTACCCTTGCCCTAGCGCCAGGGGGCTCGTTCATTTGACCAAAAACGAAAGTTGCTTTAGAATCTTTAAGTGCTTCAGTATCCACTTTTGTCAAATCCCATCCTCCACTTTCAAGGGAATGTAGAAATTCGTCACCATATGTAACGATACCAGATTCGATCATTTCCCTTAATAAGTCATTTCCTTCCCTGGTTCTTTCACCAACACCTGCAAAAACTGAAAGTCCTGAATATGCTTTCGCAATATTATTGATCAATTCCTGGATCAATACAGTTTTTCCAACACCAGCACCGCCAAACAAACCAATTTTACCACCTTTTACATAAGGCTCTAAAAGGTCTATGACTTTGATGCCAGTGAACAAGATTTCAGTAGTTGTTGCAAGGTCTTCAAATCTAGGCGCAGACCTATGAATAGGAAGCGACCTATGGCCTTTAGGTTGCGGAATACCATCTATGGCTTCTCCAACTACATTAAACAATCTTCCTTTGATATCATCACCTACAGGCATTTCAATAGGTGTGCCAGTATCAACTACCGCCATCCCTCTTACCAATCCTTCAGTAGCATCCATTGCTATGGTCCTCACCCTTCCTTCACCAAGGTGTTGCTGACATTCAAGAACTATTCTATCACCATTGACTTTGGTTATAACCAAAGCATCGAAAATATTAGGTAAATAAGAGCCTGTGGTGTCAAAACTAACATCTACTACAGGGCCAATTACCTGGGTGATCTTACCAATATTTGCCATCTTTTTTTATTTAAAATGAGGTATTAACAGCTTTTTAAATTCACGTGCAAAATTAAATTTAAAATAGATGTAATACAATCTTTAAGGAAAGTTTAATGAAAAAGTTTATGAAAAAAATATTTATGGTGTTGATGCTGAAAAAATAAAAAAATACAGCTTTTTAATAAAGCCATAACAGGAGCTGTTAAAATGTCCTTTCCATTTTTTCTTTCCTGTTGATGTTTTCAGCAAATTTATTTTTTAAGATAATCCTAAATGTGGTGCCATTATCCACTTCGGAAGATTTAACAAAAATCTTCCCTTTATGATAATTCTCTATAATTCTTTTTACTAAGGTTAATCCAAGGCCCCATCCTCTTTTTTTTGTGGTAAAGCCTGGTTGAAATACTTGTTTGAGTTTGGACTTAGGTATGCCTTTTCCTGTATCTGAAATATCTACGATAACTTTATCATGATTTTCGCTCGAGATGTTGATGTTAATAGTACCCACACCACTCATGGCATCTACTGCATTTTTGCTTAGGTTTTCAATAACCCAGTCAAACAATGGCTTATTGATCATGGCTTTTTGTCCGGGGGTTTTGGTGTTGATATTGATTTTTACTTTGGTTGATATTCGTGGTATTAGATAGTCTACTATTTCTAAAATAGCATCATAGATGTTCTCTTCTTTGAGCACAGGTACAGAGCCAATGTTAGAAAACCTTGAGGTTATCATGTCAAGCCTCTTTATGTCTTTGTTCAATTCTTCCACAATGCCCGAATCTTTATAATGCGGCTCAGATTTAAAAAACTCCACCCATGCCATAAGTGAAGAAAGGGGAGTGCCAAGCTGATGTGCTGTTTCTTTTGCAAGCCCAACCCATACGCGATTTTGTTCGGCAGATTTTGAATAGCTGAAGGCAAGGTAAGCAAGTAAGGCAAAAACAGCTATTACCGAAAGCTGGACATAAGGATAATAAGTAAGTTGATTTAAAAGGTTTGAATTTCTATAATAAACAAATTGATGGTTATAAACTTCGCCCAGCTGATTTTTAAATGTTATTACGATAGGGTCATGTTCTTGACGCATTACCTCAAGTTCTCTTGCCAAAATCAATTTCTTTTCAGCTTCTCCTGAAGATCCTGGATATTCAATGTTTTTATCGAAGGCAGGCACACCATTTTCATCGGTAACAATAACTGGAATAGAATTATTGCCTACAATAATTTCCTGGAATATAAATGCCAGGTTATCATTGTTGTTTTCATTTACAGTGTATTCCAGTGTATTTGCATATAGCTCAATTAATCTTTTCTCCCTTTCTTTAAGTTCTTCTACCAAAAGGTTTGTATAATAAATTGAGACAAAACCAATAATTATCGAGATGGCAATTATTGTGACTTTAAGGGCAAATTTGTTTTGGTATAAATTAATGGTGCGGGTTTGTTTGAGGCGGCTAAGCATCTACGAAAATTGAAAATCTATGTTGAATCAACTTTATTATTATATCCAGGACATATTACAATATCCGATCAAGAATAAGATTTAAATATAATTATAAACTTCATAATTAGTCATAAATTTCAATTTGGGTTGATTTCTTTTAGAAGGATAAATATTGTTATTATGTAGTGGCATCAAATAAGATCGCATAAAATATATTCTAAAAAAGATTACAGCTCATCTTCTATATTAATAATAACGTTACCTGTTTTCTCACCTTTTTCAACATAACTATATGCTGTGGCAATTTCTTTTAATGGATATTGCCTATCTATCACTGCCTTAAAAGCTCCTTTTTCATAAAGGGTATTAATAAAAAGTGCACTCCTTTTGCAATCAGAGGGAATAGGGAAAATTACTCTTTTAGTGCCAATAAAAGTAGTTACAATCGCCAGGAGGGGATTTTGGATTTTGGGGCCTAGTTCTGATGAAATGTAAACTCCCTTTGGTTGCAAGAGGTGCTTGCACTTAAAAAAAGTGCTTTTACCTACGGTGTCAAAAATATAATCGTATTTAACCTTATATTTTGTAAAATCTTCTTTTGTGTAATCTATTATTTTGTCAGCACCAATAGATCTTAGCAATTCAAGGTTTTTAGCATTGCCTACTGCTGTAACCGTCGCCCCAAAATGTTTAAGGAGTTGAACTGCCGCAGACCCAATTGCTCCTGTTGCACCATTTACCAGTACTCTATCACTTTTTTTGAGGTCTACTTTTTTGATAAAATTAAAAGCATAATGTGCCCCTTCCAAACTGGCAGCAGCTTCCTGGAATGATATACCGTTGGGCATCATGGCTACCTTAGTTTCAGGAACAACCAACTGAGCTTTTGAGCTTAAACCCAGGTCATCAAATCCGTACACTTTATCTCCAAATTTAAATGAAACGACCATTTTTCCAATAGCTTCAACTTTACCTGCAAAATCAGTTCCAGGTACAAGGTTTTTAGGTTTGAGCAAACCTGTAAAAAGCAGTATTATATACGGACTTCCCTTTAAAATGGCACAGTCTGTCCTGTTTACCGTGCTGGCATATACCCGAATAAATACCTCGTGGTCTTTAGGAACAGGTTGAGCTACATCTTTGATTTGCAGGACATTCGGTTGACCGTAAATGCTATTGATGGCGGCTTTTATATTTTATTTAAAATTACAAGCTGCTAAACTAGCATTATAAGTGATTTTTTAGATGCTAGTTCCTCATAAACAACCATTTTCCAAGCACGCGGTAGTTGATTTTTGTGCCATGGCTCAATATCCCAATCCTATAGATACGGCCTGCCAGCCAGGTGGTAAAAATAAAGCCTAATACTAAAAAGAACATTGAGCAGAAAAGCTGCCATTCAGGCACATTAAAGGAGAGCCTCATCATCATTACTACAGGAGAAGTAAATGGGATCATTGACATCCAAAATGCAAAGCTGCCATCTGGATCCCTTAAAACTACGGCAAGTGAAGCAATGGCAAAAACCAGTGGGATGACAATTGGGAACATAAATTGCTGTGTATCAGCATCTGAATCGACCGCAGAGCCGATTGCGGCAAATAGGGCACCATATAATAAATACCCTCCAAGAAAGAAAAATATAAAACAAGCAATTATATAGGGGAAATTAATAGCATCAAAGGCATTTACAATTTGCTCTAAATGTTCGGACTGCATATTTCCCTGGGCAGCAGAAACGTTTTCCATCAGATCCCTTCCATCTGCCGTCACATCGTTTTGAAAATAGGCTAATACACTCAAAGAAATAGCAGTTGTCAAAATAATCCAAAGTAAAAATTGTGTCAGGCCCACACAGGCTATGCCTATTATCTTCCCTAACATCAATTGAAATGGTTTTACTGAAGAGATAATGACCTCTACAATACGATTTGATTTTTCCTCTACCACACCTCTCATAATTTGGGTGCCATAGATAAATATGAACATGTAAATCAAAAATGAGCTAACATAGCCTACAGCCGATGCAACCAGGGCATTACTTTCAGCTTCACCTTGATCAGAAAGGTTGATGGTGCTTACGGTGACATCGGTTTTAAGCTTTGCCAAGACTTCCCTGTCTAGTCCGGACCTGGTGAGCTTCAGGTCTTCAATTTCGTTTTTCAAAGTCCGTGTTATGGAGCTGGTAATTTCTACACTTGGGTTTCCCTCTGCAAAAAATACTATGCCTTTAGGGTCGTCCAGGCTTAGATTTACGGGAATATAGAGTATGCCATAGGAGCTGCTTTTGGATAAATTTTCTTTTGCTTCCTCCAGGCCTGAACTAATATATTTGAATTTTAGGTTTCCTGTAGAATTAAATTTGCCTTCAAATAAGCTGCTTTCGTCAAGTACATCAACTACTTTTTCGTCACCATCTTTACTTCCCAACCATATAATTGCAGCAAATGACCCTGCGAAAAGCAAAGGACCGAGAATGGTCATTATTATGAATGACTTTTTTCTCACCCTGGTCAGGTATTCCCTTTGAATAATTAATAAAATCTTATTCATATACCACTTCTCTGTTTACTTCTTTAATAAAAATTTCATTAATACTGGGAATTTTTTCTTTAAAAGAACGTACCTCCGTGTGGTTAATAAGTTCTGACAGGAGGTAGTTTGATGATCTTTCGTCGATTAATTGCACCACAGATTGGTAAAAATTTTCCTCATGGCAAACCTGGTCCAATAATGCTATATTTGTGTTTAGGGGATTGTACGGACCAATATGTTCTATAATAAAGGTATTGGATTTATAAGCTTCTTTGATACTTTTCGTAGGCCCGTCCAGTATTTTCCTGCTTTTGTTGATCAATGCAATATGGTCACAAAGTTCTTCCACCGACTCCATTCTGTGGGTTGAAAATATGATGGAGCTTCCTTGTTGTTTTAAAAGCAGGATTTCATCTTTAATCAGATTTGCGTTTATTGGGTCAAAACCTGAAAATGGTTCATCTAAAATCAATAATTGAGGTTCATGTATTACCGTGGCAATAAATTGGATTTTTTGCTGCATTCCTTTAGAAAGGTCTTCAATGTTTTTATTCCACCAGCTGCCAATTTCAAATTTTTCAAACCACATCTTTATCCTTCTCAGTGCTTCACTTTTGCTCATTCCTTTTAACCTGGCAAGGTATATGAGCTGCTCTCCGACCTTCATTTTTTTGTACAGGCCCCTTTCTTCTGGCAGGTAACCTATCATACCAATATGTGATGGTGATAATTTTTCACCATTAACTTTTATTTGCCCTTTATCAGCTTCAATGATCTGTGTGATGATCCGTATCAAGGTTGTTTTTCCAGCTCCATTTGGGCCGAGCAATCCAAAAATTGAAAATTTGGGGATTGAAATACTTACATCTTCCAGGGCTATGTGCTTCGAATAATATTTCGATATATTTTCTGCAACTAATATGTCCAAATCAATATAGATTAAGTTAAAAGAGACAAGGCAATTTTTACAAAATTACTTAAAAATTTCACTGTGCATAATTTTTAAGTACAAATGGTAGAAAGGCTGTATTAAAGGCAGGAAAGCATTGACTTTAACCTAAAATATATTTCAAAAAGAAGTAGGTGTGGAGGTGATAGAAAAATTTACTTAAGGTATCTTTCCTGATGACCCAAAAAAGTAATATTGCCAAGCGCTACGTCAACATTAAATACCGTAAGGTTTGGCGCATCAGGAGTATAGACATCATTTACAAAAACATTGGGACGTGTTTTATGAAAAGATTTGTCCAGTTTACATGGCACAAGGGAGAGTTGTTTGAATAAATAATGGTTGGGTTTTGGATTTTTGGCAGTATTACTTCGAGTTTCCCTGCCCCGACATTTAAATTCACATTGCCTTTCATTTGGCTGGGAGTACTGAAATCTAACAGCAGGTTGCCTAAACCTACTTCAGCAATCATATTTTTTGCACGGGAAAAATTGCATTTACCAATTATTAATGAACCAAGCTCTACCTTTACTGCAAAGGTGTCCATTTCTATTTGGTTCATTTCGGCACTATAACCTATTCTTACATCTGCACTTCCAGTATTAACTTTTAAACCTGAAACTGCCAATCCTGAAAGGTCTATATCCGCATGGCCTAATTTATACTGCAGGTCCAAGCTCATCTTTTTATAA
>JALZND010000119.1 GCA_030857845.1 Bacteroidota bacterium
TTGTCAACAACGAGGGAAAAGACCAATAGATTTTAATAAAGGTCTTTGAGCCACAGACCTTGGAGAAATTCCAAAGGAGCGGAATATTTGATTTAATTTTAAGTTAATGTTCATCTCCTAGTTCAATTGTTGTTGGTGAAAACACCAACAACGGAGGGAATAATCCATTAGTTGGAAAATGGAACCTTGCTCGAACCCTGAAGAATATTTTTGGTCTTCGGCAGCATTTTATGAAACTGGTATTGGTAATTTCGGCTTTAAGGTAAAGGTCTGTGTCCAAAGACCTTGGGAATGAGCGGGACCGGGATGAGTTAAAAAAGGCGAGCTTAACAAGTTTTAAACTCTAATCATAATCTCTGTCTCCCAACTAACCCCAGAGATCTTGTTCAAAAATTGAATTTTCCCAATACTTCATATGAGAGCAGAAAGTACTTTTCTTTGTAAACTTTGTTAATCCAGGGGAAACTTTGCACTTTATAATTAAAAGCACTTCAGCTAGTATCACTAGCTTATTAACTCAAAATAATCAAAAGATTAATTTGAAATAAGCAGCCTTACATCGTCAGGCTGCTTTTTTCTTAGACTTTATTTACCAAAATCCCTTTTCAACACAGTTTTCAAATCTATTGGTTTTTTACCCAGCACCTGCTCAATATCATTGGTCAAACGACCTACAGTTCCGTTTTTAATCATTCCGAAAATAGGAATCATATAGTCCGCTACAAAATCAGGTGCGCCTCCTGCTTTTAAGGCACCTCTGTATTCCTCCTCAGTGGGGTTCGGATATACAATTTCCTTATCCAGCACTTCGGAAAGTAAATTCGCCACATCATCATAACTCAGCAATTCCGGACCTGTAAGCTGATAAGTTTTACCTGAATGACCGTTCTCAGTCAGTACTTTTGCTGCTACCTTCGCTACATCCTCAGTATCTACAAAGCCGACTTTTCCTTCACCTGCCACATTAAAGGTGATACCTCTTTCCATTAGATTTTCGTACTCATAGTTTTTAAAATTCTGAGAGAAAAATGAAGGCTGTAGAATTGTGTAATCAAACTGCTTATCATTCAAGTAGTTTTCCATAATGCCATGAAAAGCCAAATCCCCATCTAAACTTTCATTTCCAAAGGCAGAAATATAAACCACTCTGTTGATGCCTTTTTGCTGAACAAAATCGACAAAAGATTTTAAGATCTGATCCAGATTAAAGGTTAATGGTGGACCTAAGAGAAAAATCCTGTCTACGTCTTTTGTTGCTTTTTCAAAACTTTTCTCGTCTGTAAAGTCAAACTTCACCCATTCATCTTGTGAAAGATTTAATGTCGTTTTAGCCTTATTAAAGTCTCTGGTGCCTGCTACAAAATTCACTTTTGATGCTTGTAATTGTTTCACCAATGATTTGCCAATAGTACCTGTGGCTCCTGTAATTAAAATTTTTTCACTCATTTTTTTGAAATTTAAAATTAATGGTTACTTTTAGTAACTCAAAATTAAAAAGTAACTGTTAAGAATAAAAGAAGGCACAATGAGCAAACCAAGTAACACTGAAGTAACTATTGCTGAGGCTGAATCGGTTAAGGAAGAAAAAAAAATAAAATTAATTTTGGACAGGGCAAAAGATCATGGTAAACTCTGCCCTGTTCGGGATATCATCCATAGAATTAGTGATAAATGGAGCTTGCTTTCTATACTGACCTTAGGAACGCATGGCACTTTGCGATTTAATACTTTAAAGAAAGAAATAGGTGATGTGTCTCAGCGCATGCTTACTGTTACCCTAAGAAATTTAGAAGAGGATGGTTTTGTAAGCAGAAAAATTTATGCTGAGGTGCCACCACGTGTAGAATATCAGCTAACTGAAATGGGTCAGGGCTTAATGCAACAAGCTTTGCAACTGGCTGATTGGGCTAATACACAATTACCTCAAATTATTTCAAGCAGAAACAAATTCATTAAAAATAAATAACTTAGAAAATAGTAGAATCCCCATTGTTGGTGTTTTCACCAACAATTTCAGCTACTTTAAATATTCCAAATAATGCTATAAAAATTCCCCCTCTTGCGCAAGCTTCCGCTTGTGCCTTTTATTCGACGAAGATTATTCCTGTTATCCCTTTTTTCCACTATTGTCCCTGAATTTATATTTCCTGCTCATATCTTTAAATATAAATACAATTCTCCTTTTTAAAAAACGCTGTCGCAAACTCACTGCTTAAAAACAAAAAGATCTAAGTGGACGCTTGAACCAGTTTTTGTTTTTATTGGACTTACTGCAAGCATGGACCAGAATGGGGTAATCTCCTGTTTCAGAAGAAAGCTGGCCTTTGGGTCCGCTCTCCTATCATGCCGAAAGACAAGTAATGCATAAAAAAAATACCCGGAGAGTTAGTTTCCGGGTTAATATACTATAGTTTCTTTGAGCTTTTATTTTGAATTTGCCCAAGCTTTTGCTTTATCCAAAGAATCAAAGAGTTGAATTTCTAAAGATGGTTGATTAAGTTCTTTCCTGAAATTTGACAAGGATAGTTGAGCAAATACATTTTTAGGAAGTACAAAACCATAAAATTTTAAACCATTTTTTATTGCTAAAGGTATAGCAGTTTTTGCCGCCCAATCAGTATCTTCTTTTTTAATTGCAGCTGATTCACTGATGTCAACAATAAAATTGTTAACAGGATTGTATTTTTCAAACATTTTATTTGTTTTTGCTACTCCATTGCGAAATTGCTCAGAAGAAAAGTAACCTTTCCAAGTTTGATAAATACATTTTGAAACATTGTCGTATTCTAATGTAATGTGTTTTTCCAGTACTTCAGTCATTGTGTTATAATGTTTAGATTTTTAAAATTTCATGATTTACAAATTCTTTAATCGATCCATTTCAGATTAAAGAATTATGATGAATGTAAAATTAAAAGAAGCTGGAACAAATAATAATTCTAATTATTAAAATAATCTTGTTATGTAATAGAATAGTAAAAATAATAGAAAATATAATTATTATTTAATAAAATTTTTATAAAAAGTGTTAAAAATGAAAAAATGTCTTATTTTATGATTGGGGATATTAAGAATTGCACATGTAGTTTTGAAATATTTCAATTTTAATAAAATATGACTGTAGGATTATTGTTATAAACTCTATCGAAAAAGATATTATTTAATATTAAATTATTATAAATACATCAATTAAATTAAATCACTACATGCAGAATCACCCGCACGTAGTGATTTTATCTGTTTAACTTTTCTTAATTTGCGCCAAATATGTCAGGCCTGTTTCTTCCTTGCAAACAGAAATAGTGCTATATGGCAAAGATGATTCTTTATAGAGATTTATTATATCTTCTTTTGTTCTTTCAATTAATTCCCAATCAAAACAATATTCCATCCAGGTTCTGTATGGATTACCTTTGGCAATATTGGTAAAAAATATTTCACCATTTGAATTAAGGTTTTCATGGAAAATTTTACTTAAAATGGACTTGATGGATTTATCAGCCAGATAATCAAAAACTCCCCCAATAACAATCAAATCAAATTTATCTTCGATTTTCTTAACCAATCTCAATAAATTCCCTTGGATAAAAGTGCATTTATCTTTGAGGTTTAAAAGCTTTTCCTCTGAACAAGCCAAAGCGCCTTCATCCATATCAAATAAAGTAACTTTAACATTTGTTCTTTTCAGAGAATTTTGAATAAACCTTAAATCAGCCGAGGATCCACATCCTATAGATAGGATCTTTGCTTCTTCAAACTCATAAGCCTTTTCTAATATTAATTTTGATTGATGGCTTACTTTATTTCTATGTTGTTGAACAATAGGGCTATTTAATATTATTGCTTCAAGATAATATCCCAATGAATTCTGCAAAGACATGTTTTCTCCATTGATGATATATTCAATAGTTTCAAAATCTCCTGCATATCCTCTTGGCCAATCCTGGGTTCGAACGAAAAAAGGGGACTGTCGGTGAATTTCTCTTACTTCTAATAGCTTACTTCTTATTTCTTCTTTTGAACAATTATTTTCTGCTGCCAGAATGGCATCAAGAAGTTTGTGAACAATTGCCGCAGTTTTCAGATAGTTTTCGCTTTCACTTTGGCTTAAGTTTTTGTTTAAGTCAATAAATTCGGAAATAGCATTTGCCAAGCTGTTTAATCCTAAATGATATAGCAGCGAGGATTTCTTACTGCTATTGGAAAAATAAGCCTGTTCATTGATTTTAAATTCTGGAAATGATTCAAATTCTTGTGAGGTAAAAAGATTCTCCATTTGAGGTTGATTTGGTTGATAAAGATTTGAGATACAGTATGATAATAAACCTTAGAGAAAGAATAATTAATCCTATTATGATCCTAGGGCTACTTTGTGTAAACTTAATTCAGAAATAAATCATTTATTTTAAAATCCTCTTCAAAAAGTAGCTTTGTAATAATTCATTAAAAAAAGATTATTTTATTAAAGGAGATATTTATTAGAGGGAACTATTAAAATATAACTTTTTAAAGTTCATGAAAAGAAGTTACACTTTTTTATGAGCCTGTTGATGAGGGATTAAAAAAAAAATATCTTTTAAATTATGTGCAAAATAAGTTAATCATATATAACTATTAAAATAATTATAAAAATTAATAATTCTGGAATATTATAAATTAAAATAATTAATGAATGTAAGTTATTAGTAACTAATTAATTTTACAGGTATATAATACCAAAACTTCATATTTTTATTATTAATGTAATGGTTGATTGTAGAATCATTGAAGTTGGAGATAGGTTGGATTTATAAAAATTGAAATATTAAGCAAAGGCAACCTATTTGCCCAGGTACAGGAAAACATAATACAATATCGACTCAATGAGCGGCTATGGGGGCTTTATATAGAATTGATAAAATTAGTGTAATAATTGTTTGAAGAAGCAGATATTGATAAAGTAATAGAAAAGATAATTTATGTTGAACAAGCTCCAAAAATGTTCAATAGCCTGTTTTACGGACAAAATAAATGACAAAAAGCAGCTTTGATAAGAAAATGGAACTTTATAAACATTAAATAAACAAGAAGAACAAAGGTAGAACCCTCTTTATTTTGATAAAAATGGTGCGAAACTTAAGTTGATTATAATACCGACCTGAATTTTAAACATATTTTTTGAATTATGCACTATAAATATTCTGATAAATTTATGAAATTTATATTTTATTAGAAAAATTGCCCAATTTTGCTTACCCAAATTAACTTCAAAAAATGAAGTCCATTAAACACAAAAATTTTCAATGAGATATTTTCCCTCATTCACCATAAACCACATGGAGCACAGTTTCCCCAACAGCTTGTAAAGTATTTTTATCTATGATTTCCATATTATCATCATGTGTATGATGATAATGCTTGAAAACATCAATCGGGTCATAATCTATGATATCTATCATAGGGATTTTGGCTTTTTCATAAACAAAAAGATGATCGTCGGTTATTGGGCTTCCCGTCCTGTATAAAAAAATGGGGCCATGCCCTATATTATGTGCCTTATCCCAGACTTTTTTTACTATAGAAGGTGCTATTTCCATAGAATAACCTTCCCGGTAAAATTCTGCATTTGACGCTCCCACCATATCAAGCAAAATGCCAAAATACGCCGAATATCCTCGTCGATGTTTATTATCTCCCCAATACCTGGAGCCTAAGCACCAGCCATTTACAGGATCTTTGGATTTTCCTTTGAAGCTTTCCGGTGCTCCATAATCTTCTCCATCAAAAAATATAATGTCTACACCAATAGATGGGCCTTCATTAGAACTTATGGCCCTTGCAATTTCTAAAAGCACTCCAACCCCACTTGCCCCATCATTTGCACCATCTATAGGTTTAAGAGGGTCAACCTTATCCTTATCGGCCATTGGCCGGGTATCCCAATGGGCTGCCAATAAAATCCGCTTGGTTGCTGCAGGATTATAGCTTGCAATTATATTTTTCAATCTAAGATTCGTATCGTCATAGGCTGTTGCTTCAAACTCTTGCTCTGTAACATCCCAACCCATACGTTGTAAAGTTGCTACAAGGTAATTTCCAGTATTAATATGAGACGGTGTATTTGGGACCCTGGGACCAAAACTTACCTGCTTTTCAATAAAAAAATAAGCAGAATCCTTATTAAAACCTGGCACCGGAATGGATGCCTTTTGTTCAGTTTCTTTAACTTGTTCCCGCTCTTGCTCCCTCTTTACTTCGCACGAATTGACTAGAAATACTAAAGCCAAAGCGGAAATAATTTTAATTGTATTATTCTTCATAAGCCCAATCAACGCCAGTCTTCAAATCTTTTAAAATAATACCCTGTGATTTTAATTTTGCACGGATCATATCTACCCGCGCATAGTCTTTGGTATTTTTGGCATCCTGATAGATTTCAAGCAAAAAAGCTACCATGTTTTGAATATCTGCTGGATGTTCTTCTTTTAAGCCCAAGATATCTTCAACAAAAGTTATAAAGGTAATCTTTAATTGCTCAAAAATTTCCTGGCCCAATTCAGAATAATGCATTGTCCTTGTATGGAGGGCATTGATTTTCTTTAAAAGATTAAATAAATGGCCAATGGTTTGAGCGGTATTAAAATCATCGTTCATTGCCCTATGGCAATTTTCGATCAGCTGCTTTATTTGCTGTACAGCCTGTTCATTAACTTCAATGGACTCTTCCTGCCTGAATTTCAGCTTTTTAACAAGAATCATCCCATTTAATATTTTTATATAGCCTTTTTGTGCTGCCTTAAGGGCTTCATTTGAAAAATCCAGGGTGCTGGAATAATGCGACTGCAACATAAAAAACCTGACCGTCATAGGACTGTATGGTTGGTCAAGCAAATGATGATCGCCTTTAAATAGCTGATGGGGCAAAAAAGAATTGTTCAGTGACTTGCTCATCTTCTGGCCATTTACCGTAAGCATATTGGTATGCAACCAATATTTTGCTGGCTCTTTTTCATTACTTGCAACACATTGGGCAATTTCGCATTCATGGTGCGGAAATTTAAGGTCCATGCCCCCTCCATGAATATCAAAACTTTCGCCAAGATATTTGGTGCTCATGACAGAGCATTCTAAATGCCATCCTGGAAAACCCATACCCCAGGGGCTGTTCCAGCGCATAATATGTTCAGGAGAGGCCTTCTTCCAGAGTGCAAAATCTACCTTATCCCTTTTTTCGTCCTGCCCATCAAGTTCACGCTCACTGGCAAGTTGCTCTTCAATAACCCTTCCCGACAGCTTGCCATACTTATATTTTTCATTGTATTTATTTACATCAAAATAAACCGAACCATTTACCTCATAAGCAAAACCCTTTTCTATAAGGATTTTTGTCATTTCTATCTGTTCAATAATATGTCCGGTGGCCGAGGGCTCAATACTCGGTGACTTGATGTTAAATTGGTTCAATACCTCGTGAAAACCTGAAGTATATCGATGGACAATTTCCATTGGTTCCAAATTTTCAAGCTTTGCCCTTTTTGCGATCTTGTCTTCTCCCTGGTCGGCATCATTCTCAAGGTGGCCTACATCTGTTATATTCCTAACGTATCGCACTTTATAACCCAAATAGGCAAGATAACGGTATATTACATCAAAGCTTAAAAAAGTACGCACATTGCCTAAATGTACATCGCTGTAGACAGTAGGCCCGCATACGTACATCCCCACATATGGAGGATTTTGAACCTGGAATACTTCTTTTTTTCTCGAAAGTGTATTAAATAGTCTTAATTCGTTCAACATAATTGCAAATGTAAAGAAAAACTTGATTCCTGAAATTATTAAAAAGTCTCCACGATATTCTCAATTCATCTGAAAAAAATATTAATTGGTAATATATGAGGTAGAATCAAAATTATCTTTGAAAATACCATATTAACGAACTTTTTTTTATTAAAAAATCTTTAATAATGAAGCAATTAATTATAAATTAAAGCATTATCAATAATTTAATAATTTGTTTTAATTATTAAATTAATTTAAATTTGTATCTGAAATGGATAAATATGATGGAGGGGACAGCAAGTCCCCTCTTTTTATATTAGTAAGAAATATTGATTACCAGATGGACTTGAAGAGGAAAATAGAAGAAATGGTGTTGAAAAACCTGGAAAGTGATAAGTTATTTCTTGTTGAAGTAATAATTGCAGGAGCTGCAACCACTCAAAAGGTACAAATACTATTAGATGGCGATGAAGGGGTTGATATAGACCAATGTGCCAAAATAAGCAGGGCAATAGCCGCAGAAATAGAGGAATTGGACCTCATCTCGGATGCTTACACCCTTGAAGTATCTTCGCCAGGGCTTGATTATCCACTGCAAACCACCAGGCAATACCAGAAGAATTTGGGGAGAATGGTAAAAATTGCCTTGATCAACGATAAAGTAATAAAAGGCAAGTTACTTGAAATAAAAGAGGATAAAGTAAAGCTCAGCGAGGAGAAAAAATCCAACGTAAAAGGAAAACCTCCTGTTTATACGGAAATAGAATTAGATATTAAAGATATAAAAAAAACGAATGTTTTAGCTTCATTCACATGATATGGATAGTGGAATATTAATTGATTCATTTGCAGAGTTTGCAAAAAATAAAAATGTAGACCGCCCTACAATGATTAGGATCCTGGAAGATGTCTTCAGGACCATGATCAGAAAAAAGTATGAGACAGATGATAATTTTGATATCATCATCAATGCTGATAAGGGTGACCTTGAAATCTGGAGATTCAGGGAAATTGTAGATGACAATTCTGAAGACATTTGGGACCACGACAAAATAAGCTTGTCTGAAGCAAGGCAAATAGAACCCGATTTTGAAATTGGGGAAGAAGTTGCCGAGGAAGTAAAATTATTGGATTTTGGCCGAAGGGCAGTAATGACAGCAAGGCAAACATTGATTCAAAAGATCAAAGACCTTGAGAAGGATATCCTTTTCCAACAATATAAAGAGCTGGTGGGAGAGATTATTACCGGCGAAGTTTATCAAATATTGAGCAGGGAAGTGTTGTTGATGGACAATGATGGCAATGAGCTTATTATTCCTAAATCAGAACAAATATCTAAAGACAGGTATAGAAAGGGTGAATCTATAAAAGCAATTGTAGAAAGGGTTGAGATGATCAATGGAAACCCAAGGATCATATTATCCCGTACCTCTCCTGTATTCCTGGAAAGGCTTTTTGAGAATGAAGTTCCTGAAGTTTATGATGGGCTGATCACTATAAAAAAGGTGGTAAGGGAACCTGGTGAAAGGGCTAAAGTTGCTGTTGAGTCATATGACGATAGGATTGACCCGGTCGGTGCATGTGTAGGCATGAAAGGTAGCAGGATCCACAGTATTGTAAGAGAGCTTCAAAATGAAAATATTGACGTAATCAACTATACTGACAACCTTGACCTATATATCAC
>JALZND010000476.1 GCA_030857845.1 Bacteroidota bacterium
GAGCAGGGCAGGGACACCGTACAGGCAAATCTTGACCTTGGTTTTAAAATGGACCAAAGGGATTATGGAGTAGGGGCTCAAATCTTGAGAGACCTTGAAGTATCAAAAATCAAGCTGATTTCCAACAATCCCACAAAAAGGGCAGGGCTAACAGGTTATGGCCTGGAAATTATTGAGAATATCCCGATCGAGATCCTCCCCAATGAATACAACAATTTATATCTTACTACCAAAAGGGATAAGATGGGCCATTTAATCCTAAACAAATTAAAATAAATGAAGATATAATACAAAATTTACCTTCAGTTAAACAATAACGCAGCATATATAATAAATGAAAAAACTACTTTTTATAGTCTTTTTGTTCGCAACTTTTAGTTTGGAAGCACAAGTTTTCCCCTCACAGGTTTGGCATGAGGGGAAAGTTGTTTTGCTGGATGGTGAAACCTTAAAAGGATTGGTAAAATATGACCTGGACAATGATCTTGTACAAATCAATTCCAATAATAGAGTACAGACATATAGCTCAAGAAAAATACTGAAGTTTGAGATTTTTGATGAAGGCTTCAATGCCTACAGACTATTTTACGCCCTTCCTTATAAGGTAAAACCAAATTACGAAACCCCAATCCTTTTTGAGATACTTTATGAAGGGCCTTTGAGTTTGTTGTGCAGGGAATTTATTGTACAGGAAAACATGCCGCAGTATGGTTATTACCCAAGGTTCGGCGGTATGTCCAGGATGAGGCTTTCTTATGAATATTATTTTTTAAAAGAAAATGGCGAAATTGACCTTTATGTTCCAAAGAAAACTAACCTGCTTCACGTCATGCGCAAAAGATCCTCAGAGATAAAAAGCTATATGAAAAAAAACAGGTTGCGGTATGACAGAAGGGAAGACCTGGCAAAAACAACTGCTTATTATAATTCTTTAAATTAGAGACGTATTGCGGATTTATTTTCAACCTAATTGATATATTTTCAATTGTTCCTGCATAAGGAATAAATCATTATTCAAACTATATTTCCCTTTTTACTTAATTATGAACAAACCGCTGATACTTGTTTCGAACGACGATGGTATAACAGCTACAGGAATCCGGACTCTGGTAGAAATAATGAAAGAGCTGGGCGATGTAATTGTGGTGGCACCCGATAGCCCTCAATCAGGAATGGGACATGCAATAACCATAGGTAATACCCTCAGGCTCACCGAAACGGATATTTTTGATGGGCTTGTTTCATATAAATGTTCTGGAACGCCAGCAGATTGCGTAAAGCTTGCAAAGCATTATGTAATGAAAGACAGAAAGCCTGATCTGGTGGTAAGTGGCATCAATCATGGCAGCAACACTTCTATCAGCATCCTATATTCTGGCACAATGTCAGCAGCAATAGAAGGGGCTATTGAGGGCATGCCTTCCATTGGTTTTTCGCTGTGCGATTATTCTTCACATGCAGATTTTAGCCATACCAGGGAATACGTAAAGATGATTGCTCAGCAGGTTTTAAAAAATGGACTGCCAAAAGGAGTGGCGCTGAATGTAAATTTTCCCCCTAAAAGAAATGAAAACATTAAGGGGATTAAAATTTGCAGGCAGGCAAGAGCAAAATGGCAGGAAGAATTTGACCAGAGGTTTGACCCAAATGGGAGAAGATATTTCTGGTTGGCTGGAAATTTTGTAAACTTTGATAAAGGTGAAGATAATGATGAATGGGCCATTGCCAATAATTATGTGTCTGTGGTTCCTTGCCAGTTTGATATGACTGCGCATCATACCATCAGTATTTTAAATGATGAATGGGATATATTAAGTTGAGCATCACACATTACAAATTATTTCTTTAGGAATGAATTAACAGAATTTTTGTATTTTTATTAAATGGCTTGATTTTTCGTATACATCCTGATATAATTTCGCTTTGTTTAGCTAAAAATGTCCAATAAAAAAGAAGTTTTTTTTTTACATTCCATAAGGGGGAAAGTCATTGCAGCCTTTGTTATAGGGGCTATGGCCATTGCGGTTTCTTTATATATTACCCGCTTTGGTTTTGGAAAAATATTAAATACAGTCAACGATCTTTCAGCACCTAACGAAAAGCTTCAAATAGTAAATAATCTATTTTACAAAATCACGCAGTTGGATCAGCTGCAAAAAGTCCATGCCCTGCAAAATCCCGATTTGCCTTACGAGGATACAAAAGATGAGTCGCAGTTCCTGATCAATATTATTGATACCTTAATGTTGCACAGCGCGAACAATGCCATGCAAATCATGCGGTTGGACTCGATGAAGAATTTGCTTTATACGCGGGACACGCTTTTTCAGGAATACCTTAAGCTAAGGGCAGATTTTGCCAATAATGAAGATTTTTCCAAGAGGATCAACGATGTTTCCGAATTTATAGCCAAGAGTGAGCTAAAAATCGACAGCAGTATTATCAATACCAACACAAGGATCACTTCAAAGCTTTCCTTGCCCAGTGATTCCATTAGGGAAGTAGAAACCAAAAGGAAGCGACAAAATTTATTTGGGAGGCTGTTTGGAAGCAGGAATGCAACAGAAGAATTGCCTACCGCGCTTCAACAGGT
This sequence comes from Bacteroidota bacterium, assembly GCA_030857845.1. Classification (GTDB taxonomy): domain Bacteria; phylum Bacteroidota; class Bacteroidia; order Cytophagales; family Cyclobacteriaceae; genus JALZND01. Next base: position 2,594 of record JALZND010000476.1, read on the forward strand.
AGAGGAGGAGTTAAAAGTCACCATAGACACCATGTTTATTGCCCGCCAGGACAGTGCAATCTGGAAGATAGAGAAAATGATGCGGGTCATTGAAAAGGAGCAGCATCGGCGTACCACAAACCTGCTCAACAGGGAACTGGGCCTGATCAATTCGGAAAGCGAACTGCACAATCAATTATTGAATATCATCCATGTTATTGAAGCTGAAGAAATTGCCCAGGTCAACTATAACAACTCTATTGCCACCCAGGTAGTAAATGATAGCATGAACTGGATAAACCTCATCATGATTGCATTTTTTATTGTGACAAGCATATTGGTATTTCTGATCTTTATAGACATATCAAGAAGCAGTAAATATAGAAGTGAACTAATAGCCGCAAAGGAAGAAGCAGAACATTTAGGC
>JALZND010000477.1 GCA_030857845.1 Bacteroidota bacterium
CCTATCATAGAAAAACAGATGGATACCTGTATATTAAAGATGGTGACGAAGCTAAATTTATTACTAATTTCAGTATAACCCCCAATGCGACGATCAATAAAATTTCCATTTTGCGGGATGGTGGTGACTGGGTTTCCAACTTAAATGTACGGCCTGGTGAAACAATAGATGTTAAAATTGAGGGGCAGGGCCTGCACAAGGCAAATTTTCATTTTGATGGGGCTGTCAAAGTTGCTTCTGATTCATTGATCATGAATGAAAATCTTATTGTGCATAAGATCAATATCCCTATGAACATCAATAAAACCAAAATTGGTATATTTAATAATAATGAAAATACAGGACATAATTTAACTGTAAAAGAATATCAAAAGCCCCATCCCCTGAATTTCGTTACAATCAACTACGGTGAAGGAAATAAAGTTATTTCCGGAATCAGCAAATCTATATTATTTGATCGTCCGATTGGCGATATCGCTATTGGTTTCAGGCCTGAATTGCTTGATTCCAAAAATCAATTACACGGTAAGCAATATCTTGAAATTGAAATAAGGATCAATGGCCCCAAAAATGAATTAATAGAGATGAAAGTCATAGATGATATTGTTGTTTGTCCGGGAGATAACTCACCTCGGTATGCCTTTAACAATGATTCTAAATGTACTCTAACACAAATAAATTTAAATAACTATATAGGTAGAAAAACATACAATCTGGACGACTGGTCAAGAATCCAAATCGTGATTAGGCACAAAAAAGATAAATATGACGGTGAAGGATATACTGAAAGGGCAGAAATAATTTTACAAAAACATATTACTTTTGATATTGATGTTAGCTTTCCTGCCGGACTATTGATCTTTACAAGGGAAGCAAATAATGATACCAATACCCCATCAACAAAAATATCAACGTTAAGTGGTATAAGTATGGCTATGATCGCCCAACTTAGCTTCTTCAGACCCAACAAGATAGCACAATACCAGCCATACCGTATTGGTGCGGGATTTATAGCTTTGGATGCATTTAATTTTTCCGAAGCACAAGCAAACCGTGATGTTGGTATGGTGATCTTAGGTTCATTATATCCTGCAAAAAGAGATGTAAAGCTTTCATTCCCTTTAAATTTAGGGGCGGGCTATTATCTTAAAAAAGAAAAGTTCTTCTTTTTGATTGGCCCCGGAATTAGAGTGAGGTTGTAATTAATTTTGAATTTTGAATGACTGAATGAGTGAATGGGGAATTAATTAATTTTGAATTTTCTATCATTCTATCATTCTATCATTCTATCATTGACTTTAGCTCACCGTTGATCCGTTGGCTACTTTTGTTTCGGTAGTCAAAAATTTTAATTTCCCATCTTTATCTTCAGCCATTAAAATCATACCTTTCGATTCAATACCCATTATTTGACGTGGAGCAAGATTAACAAGAACAGAAACCTGCTTCCCTATAATAGCTTCCGGTTCAAAGTGTTCAGCTATTCCACTTACCACAATCCTTGTATCCAAACCTGTGTCTACCTTTAACTTCAAAAGTTTTTTTGACTTCGCTACTTTTTCAGCTTCCAGTATGGTAGCCAGCCTAATATCCATTTTTGTAAAATCATCAAAATTAATTTCTTCTTTTGATGGAATTACTGGTTTATTGGCAAGTTCATTTTCCATTTTAGTATCATTGAGTTTCTTTACTTGTTGCGCTACAATGGCATCTTCAATTTTTTCAAATAATAATTCAGCAGTATTTAATTGATGCCCATTTTCTAATATATCTTTTCTTCCTGCATCTGACCATTTTAAATCATTAATGTTTAGCATTTTTTTTATTTTTTTAGCTGTAAATGGAAGAAATGGTTCTGCTACAACAGAAAGTCCTGCAACAATCTGAAGACTAATATTCAGGATAGTTTTTACTCTTTCTTCATTAAGTTTAATAAGTTTCCATGGTTCAGTATCTGCTAAATATTTATTTCCCAGACGTGCAAAATCCATTACTAAAGAAAGTGCTTCTCTAAATCTATATGTTTCTATTGACCGGGAGATTTGTTCTGGGAATTCCTTCATCTTATCCAATACTTCCAGATCATATTCAAAAAGTTCTTCTCTTTTAGGTACTTTTTTTTCAAAATATTTATCTGTCAGCACCAAAGCCCTGTTGACAAAATTACCGAAAACTGCAAGCAACTCATTGTTGTTCCGGGCCTGGAAATCCTTCCAGGTAAAATCATTATCTTTTGTTTCCGGGGCATTGGCACATAAAACATATCGTAATACATCTTCTTTGCCAGGAAAATCCAGGAGATATTCATGAAGCCATACTGCCCAATTTCTTGAAGTAGATATTTTATTCCCTTCCAGGTTTAAAAATTCATTGGCCGGCACATTTTCAGGAAGCACAAATTCACCATGAGCCTTCAACATCACGGGAAAAATAATACAATGGAAGACTATATTATCCTTACCTATAAAATGATAGAGTTTAGTAGAATCTGCTTTCCAATAAGGTTCCCAATCCTTACCATTTTGCTTAGCCCAATCTTTGGTAGCAGAAATATATCCTATGGGAGCATCAAACCAGACATATAGTACCTTTCCTTCTGCTCCTTCAGCAGGCACTGGAACACCCCATTCCAGATCACGTGTTACAGCTCTGGGCTGTAAACCCTGGTCGATCCATGACTTACATTGTCCGTAAACATTGGTTTTCCATTCTTTATGTCCTTCGATAATCCATTCCCTAAGCCATGATTCGTACTTATTCAAAGGAAGGTACCAGTGTTTTGTTTCTTTTAGAATGGGGTTTTCTCCGCTTAACATAGAACGGGGATTGATAAGATCCGCAGGACTTAAGGTTGAACCACAAGATTCACATTGATCTCCATAGGCATCTTTATTTCCACATCTTGGACATGTTCCAACAATATACCTGTCTGCGAGGAATTGGTGATTTTTTTCATCATAATACTGTTCAGAAGTTTTTTCTTCAAAAACACCTTTTTT
>JALZND010000120.1:0-3219 GCA_030857845.1 Bacteroidota bacterium
CTTCCATCCAAATTGTAGGTTACAAAGAAGGTTCCTCCTAATGGCTGATAATGGGGTAAATTTCGAAAATATAATTCATTGTTTTTCATATGGGATTTGTCGATTTAGGAAAATCGACGTCCGAAAAGTTTCCAATTCGGACCGCGAAATTCCTATTTCGTATTTTAAGTTATAATTACATCAAATTAACTCAATAGTCGATTTAGGAAAATCGATGTCCGAATATTCCTTCGGACCGCGAAATTCCTATTTCGCACATCCTATTCATCATGAAGCGCAACTGCCGGTTCAATTTTAGAAGCCTGGTAGCCTGGGTACCAGGCACAAATTGCAGCTAATACATAAAGAATAAAAATTGAAACTAATATTGCCAATATATAAATACCGGAAGAAATATTAAACACATTGAGCAGTGGAAATTGAAACGCAAAAACGCATCCTAATAAAATTCCGAAAGTTGACAGGATCAGGATTTCAATTAAAAATTGATATTGAATGCCCGCAGAAGTAGATCCTACGGCTCTTCTCAATCCAATTTCAGAATATCTTCTGTTGATGCTGTACCATAGTACTCCAAACAATCCTAAGGCTACATTTATAATTAAAAATCCACAAACACAATAAATAATTACCAAAGGAATCCATGCTGTTCTTTTTCTAAGATCTCTTAATCTTTCCAATGAAGAAATTATAAATGTCCAACCCGGAACCAGTGTTCCCAAATCTTTAATTAATTGTTCTTCAAATGCTGCCCCAGTGCCAGGTTTAACTTTTATTAAAATATTGTTATACCAAAAATCCTCATTATCGATGTTTAATCTTTGAAAGACGGCTCCTTCAGACTTCACAAATTCTCCATGTTGCCGGTATTCCTCTACCACACCTACAACCTGAAATTCATGATCCTCTAATTTCACCACCTTTCCAACTGCCTGATCATCCTCAAAAAAATGATCTTTTAAATGTTTATTAATCACCACTGGCTTAAGTCGGGATGCATCATCTGTTCGGGAAAACCACCTTCCTTCTACCAGGTTCAGTTGCATCGCATCTGCATAATGATCGTCGTTATGAAATATCTGGGAATTGATTTTCTGACCTTCATTATTCTCAACTGTGGAACTATAACCATTAAATACATAAGGCACATTAGGTCCGGAAGCTGCATAAATTTCTATTTCCGGGTATTTTTTCAAGTAATTAAATATTAACTTTTTATAATGCAACACTATATTTTTTTTGGTGTCTTCTTGTGAAGATTCGCTTCCCTCAGTTGCTTCACTTGTTTCATATTCAAAACCAATCGGATTTACATAGTTTCTATAGGTGAAAATGGATATACTGGCGATAGCAAAGATCACCAAAAAGGAAAAAAAGACTTCAATGATCATGAGCATGTTTGCTCTTTTTCTGTTCCAGATTAATTTTATATAATGCGTTATCATAATGTACCTCCTTTTAATGCGTCAACAGCTTGCAAGCGTGACATTTTGTAAGCGGGGAAAACTCCCGAAATTATTCCAAAAATTAAAGCCATTGCCAAACCATAAATAAAGACCTGAATGTTCAATTCAAAATTTGCATAAGCAACAACCTGCATGTTATTGATCAACTTTAAAACTAAGTAAGACAAAACAAATCCAATGAGGCTGCCAATTAGGGTCAGGAAAATATTTTCAACCAAAAATTGTCCTACAAGTGTATTTTGAGTGGCTCCAAAAGCTCGTCTTACTCCAATTTCAGAAGACCTTTCCATAATTCTGGATATGTTGATGTTTACCAGATTTATAGTAGGCAACAGCATAAACAAGAGCATCAATAAAATTCCTAATAAACTAAAAAGCTCAATTTTTGACTCTGTTCCATCCCCTAGAAGATGCCTGGAGGTCTGCTCTGCAAAGGTTTCTGCAAAAACATAATGATGTTCGTTTCCTGCCTTAGGCAGATTATTTAAATATTCCATTACCATTTGAACTTCATCCTTAATAGCTGGCAGATCCTTTTTACTCTTCGCCAATAAAATTGCATTAAACTGTCCATGGTATCCATTGAAGCTCTTTAATTTTGAAGGTGCTGTGGTATAAGGAGTCCAAACATCAGCAAAGGTTGCAAGGCTTGTAAGGGGAACATTTTTTACAACTCCTGATACTTTATAAGTTTTTCCATCTATGGAAATAGGAAGACCTAAGGCTGAAACGGAACCAAAGTATTCTTTTCGGGTATTTTCATTAATGATAGTTACCATATTGGCCCGTTCTACATCCTGTCTGTTGAAGCCCCTGCCTTCAAGAAATTCAAAATCGGTTACCTCCCAAAAAACTTCGTCGGTAGTTTTTAAATCCAACACCAGTTTTTTCTGATTGCTAAAAGCATTTACAGTATTCAAATTTGTATATAATGCTACTTTTTCGGGAAGTTTTAGCGTTTTCATATAAGTCTTCATGAAGTCATAGCTCAAGGCATTTTGTGAACGCCCCCCCCCTTCTTTTACAGTACTGATTTCAAAAACATGCAGCATTCTTTGTGATTCCGACTCTGGTGCTTTGGCTCCAAAAAGCTGATCCAACATAGAAGTGACAATCATCAGGATCATCAAAGTGAAGCTGATGCCAAACAAGCTGATGAAGGTAAAGAACTTGCGCCGCAGCAATACCTTCCAGGCAATTTTTATATAATTTTTTAGCATGATTTTTTTCTTTTAAGAAGTAAAATATTAAGCCATTACAACCGATTGGGCTACCTGCTGACCATCGAAGAACCTGACGAGGCGTTTTGTTTTGGCCGCCATGTTTTCATCATGGGTAACCATTACAATGGTGGTTTTCCCCTGCTCATTGAGATCAATCAAAATTTGCATAATCTCATTCGCCATTGCACTGTCCAGGTTACCAGTCGGCTCATCTGCAAGGATTATTTCCGGAGTCCCTGCAATGGCACGGGCAATTGCCACCCTTTGTCTTTGACCACCCGAAAGCTGATTGGGATAATGACTTGTACGGGCACTAAGACCTACTTTTCCAAGTGCTTCAATAGCAAATGCTTTTCTTTGTTTGGCACTTAAACCCCTTCTGTAAAGCAGCGGAAGCTCCACATTGTCAACCACATTTAAGTCATTGATTAGATGAAAGCTTTGGAAAATAAATCCGATTTTCTCGTTGCGGAGTTGAGCCAGCTTCTTATCTGAAAAATCTTTGATGATGACCCCATCGATCTCCATGG
>JALZND010000120.1:3229-9430 GCA_030857845.1 Bacteroidota bacterium
CATGGTTCCTTTCGTGGGGATATCCAAAAGTCCTATAATATTTAAAAGCGTGCTTTTACCACAGCCCGAAGGGCCCATGACAGAAAGAAACTCACCCTTTTTTACTTCCAGATTTACCTTATCCAACGCTATGGTTTGAATGGTTTTAGTCTGATAGATTTTTTCAATGTTGGTTAATCTTATCATAATTTTCTAAAGTAATAATTAAATATTTGATTTATAAATAATAGTTTTTTGTTGTTCAAAATCGTAAAGGGTAAGCAATCTCAGGTTGGCATTTGCCTCCCAAAAATCCTTGACAGTTTTAATAAAATCTCTGGTCGCCTGGTCTTTTTCCTGTTGTGCAATATTTAAATCGGTAAGGGAAAGCTCCCCGATCAGGTACCTTTCTTTAAAAATGTTGTACCGTTCACCGGCAATTTGATTTGCCTCATTGGTGATGTTTACCTGCTCGCGCAACATCTCAAATTGACGTATCTGGGTATAGATCTCCTGGTTGAAATTGATTTCATCCTGTGCCACTGAATACCGGATGAGTTCCTGATTGGCTTGCGCTGTTTTAATTCTTGACGCTGACCTTCCCCAATCCATGATTGGAATGGTAAATCCAAGCCTTATACTTTGTTGATTGTCCAGATTTTGATAGATATCCGGTATGTTATCAGCCCTATTGGTAAGGCCAAAAGAGGCAAATAATTGAGCATTTAAACCATTGTCTCCTTTGGCCTTTGCAACAGCTCTATCTGCTTCTACAATGGCTCTTCTAAAAGCCACCGCTTTTTGCCTGTTTTTCTTGGCTTCGTTCAGTGCTATTTGTTCATCTACTTGAAATTGCGGCAAAATTTCAGGAATGATAAAGGTGGTGCCTTCATTTAAAGTTAATCCTATATAAGTACTTAAATTTAAGATGGCTGTTTCAAAAGCAAGTTTAGCCTGGGCAAGGGATTTTTGGTCATTTTTTAGAGCAAGTTGTAATTGAAGGATTTCGCCTCTGTTGATTTTTCCAAGCTCATATTTTACCTGGGCTATTTTTAAAATGGTATCATTGTTAGCCAGGTTTTTCTTCGCAATGGAAAGCGCAATTTGTTCCTGAAGTAGTTGAAAGTAATATTGAGTTGTGACATATCTTATTACCTCCATTTCTTCATTAAATAGTTTTTCTGATTCCTCATACCGGAGCGGTTCTATTTTTCTGTCCCAATTCAGGTTATTGAAGGCAAATAATGGTTGTCTGAAGCCAATGATAGCCGGATTGCTGTTATAGGAAGTTGCGTGATTCTGGAAGTCATCAAATCGCTGCATCTGAGAATTTACAAATACCTCCCCTCCTGTTGCGCTGATTCCCTGGATTAGGGACAGGTTTAAAAAAGAGCTGCTATTGGAAATGGGTTGAAACTTTATATTACCGTCGGGCTGTGTGACCGGGCTGATAATCCGGTTGAACTCTGGCAATACGCCATCCAGTGAAAGCTGAGGAAGGTAGTTAGACTTGAATGTTCTCCATTGCCAATAACTGTTTTTGCGTATGGTAGATGCTTTTAATGAGGAAATAGATTTATCCATTGCCATTTCTAATACTTCATCTAAAGAAAGCGTTTCCCCATTATCCACTTGATCTTGACCAATAGAATGGCCGAACGGGAACATTAAGAGCAGATTAAAGAAGATGCAAACAGGAATGAATTGCACCTTTTTAATTAATTTATGAGTTATAATAAAATGATTTAAAGTTTTGGTTTTCATAATTGATAGCTAGATTTTTAAAAAGAATAAGGGTTAATCCAATACAATCTGCTCCATGTGCTGGTAGTCTTTCATATCTGAGATAATTACCTCATCCCCAGCTTGTACTTCATTCTGCAGCTCCACAAAATCGAAGTTGCTTTCACCGATGTTGATCGTTTTCCTGTAAGCGATATTATCTTTGATGATAAAAACTTTCTGGTTTTTCGAACCTTTATAAAAAGCACCATTTTTTACTTTTACTGCATTTTCCTTGAAGGATGTCACTACAAAAACATCCACTCTTAAGCTGGGCCGAAGAGCACTATGGTCTTTTTCTTCCAGATCAATTGTAAATTTGATGATGCCATTGGAAACAGCAGGTTGAATTTTACTGATGGTTCCTCTCAGTTCATTGTTCTGAATTTTCACAAGTACAGCACTCCCCAAATTAAGAAAATTGGCATAGGAGTCAGAAATCGTCCCTTCAATTTTAAAGCTGCTCAAGTCTGCTATTTTAGCGACCTGTTCACCTGGTTTTATTGTTGTTCCAATATCACCGTTAACATAAGTTACCACCCCTTCTGTAGTAGCTTTTATTTCTGCTTGTTCTATTTTCCGCTCAAGTTCTTCAATGCTTTTTTCTTGTATTCTGATTTCAATATGGAGAGCATTCAATTCTGCAACCATAGCACTCTCTAAATTGGAAATCTGCTTTTGGGTCAAATACATTTCCTGTTGAGCAACTTTTAAATTCAAAAGCGCCTGCTTGAGTTTATCTTCTGTGGTACCACCAATTTTGATGAGCTTTTTCTCATCTTCATACAATGCTTCCAGGCTTTCCACCCGAAGCTGCTGAATTTCCAGTTTGGTTTCCAATTCATTGATGCCTTTTGCCAGGTTTAGCTTTTCCCTGGTGATGTTGTTTCTTTTTAATGAATTTTCTTCCTTTAATTTTTCAAGGGCAATTAAAGAATATTCTTTATTAAGAATAAGAAGAGGCTGACCAGGACTGATTTTTTCACCGGCAAAATGAAGTACTTTCTCGATTTTTGCTTCAATTGGGCTGGTAATTACCTGCTCATTCAATGGCAATACTGTTCCTGAGGCAGCAATTGTTGATTCAATGCTGCCCTGCTCCGCAATAGCTGTTAAAAGTGTAGATCGTTGTACAGAAGGCTTTATAAAACCATAGAAACCATAAATGATTATTATTATAACTGCTCCAAAGGCACCAATAAAGATTGACCTCTTAAACTTTCGGGCCCGGATAATTTCTTTTGGTATTTCTATGTCCATTTTGAATTAAATTTTAGGATGATGCGATATTTTAATCCAAAAGAAATGCCAGACTTAATTTATTGATTTTCAGTAATTTACAAATTTTATATTTTAAAATAGTGTCCAGGAATGGACAGTGTGTATGGTATTGGATTAAAAAATTATCACAAATAAATCCAACCTTTGAATATATTTCTGTGTCTCAAAATACGCGGAAGCAATTATATCAAATGGAAAAACCCCTGTTAGAAAAAGAGTATTGCCTTCAGAAATTTCCTGGTAAAGGTGGGTGGACCTTTGCAGAAATAATGGAAGTATCACCGGATAAACATTCACATTTTGGTTGGGTCAAGGTGAAGGGAAAGATTGATGATTATGAATTTCATGATTACCGCTTGCAACCAATGGGAAATGGCAGATTATTTTTCCCTGTAAAAGCTGAGATCCGTAAAAAAATCAAAAAAGAAGCTGGAGACTTTGTGAAGATCATACTTTATAAAGATGAAACTGCACTTCAAATTCCAGATGAGATCATCGCATGTTTAAAAATTGAAGAAAAGGCTTATTTTGAGTTCAGTAAACTTAACGAAAGCGAGCAAAGACAATATCTTAAATGGATTTATGCCCCTAAAACCGATAAAACAAAAGCTTTAAGGATCAATATTTTGATTGAGAACATGTTGAAGGAAAAAAAATTCAATCAAAAAAATGAATAATTAAAATGGATCCGGGGTGAAAAAAGACAGCTAAAGTATAAGTAGGGCCATCTATATTAAAGATAAAAAATTAAACGATGTATTTAATTTTACTCACCTTAGTATTTAAAATCTATCGCTTTTTGTAAAAAAAATACAATTAGTTACTGCTTATTACATGACCTTGTTACACATTTTAAATGTGATTATATTTCAATGTTTCAGGTCTTAAAAAAGCAAAAATACTGTGGAGGCAAAATTAAAATACCTTATCAACCTTATCTTCTTTTAGGCCTTCTTTTACTTTTAATCTTTAGGTTCAAAGTAATAGATCATTCAAAAAAAACAGTAAAAAAAGTATTGCATTTACCTTTTAAAAAGCCATTTCCGTTTTATCCCAAAATTAATATAAATCAAAATCATGAAAAATGGCCTCCTCATTCGATAAAACAAATAAAGCCTTACATATCATCAATACCTTCCAGAATGTTGATCAGCTCATTAATAATATAAACAATAAATCACATGGCGATTTTAATACGAACCAGCTGCCCATTGAGCAGAAGGTAACTAAAGAAAATACCCATGCCAGGAATGAATTTCTAAAAATAGAGACTGGAAAAGATACTGCTTTCTTAACAGGGAAAGATACCTTTTCAGATCCGGATCAGCTGGAGGGAAATATTGAAAACTTTATAGGCATGTCCATGGTGCCAACCGGTGTAATAGGCCCGGTAAGAGTTATTGGATCGGCAGCGCAAGGGGATTTTTTTGTTCCGCTTGCTACAACAGAAGGCGTATTGGTTGCTTCTTATCATCGTGGGGCAAAAGCTTGTTATTTAGCAGGAGGCGTCACTTCTATATGTCTCACAGAAGGGGTACAAAGAAGCCCGGTATTTAAATTTAATAATATAGGAGAGTTGGGTTCATTCCTAAATTGGGCATTGCAGCAATGGGAGCAATATAAAAGCATTACTGAAGGATGCAGTCGGTATGCAAAGCTCACAGACATGAAATCCAATATTGAGGGCAACCAGCTTATAATTACATTTGAATATCATACTGGCGATGCCGCAGGCCAAAACATGGTTACACTTTGTACGGATGCCATCTGTCAATTTATTATAGAAAAAGCCCCGGTAAAACCAATTTTTTGGTTTATTGAAAGCAATTATTCTGGAGATAAAAAAGCCACTGCCCTGTCCTTTAGCAATGTTCGTGGCAAAAAAGTCACGGCAGAAATTGTGCTTAATGAAAAAATAGTAAATGAAGTTTTAAAAACTACACCTGAAGCCATGACTGAATATTGGCGTTCCTCTACCATTGGCGTTATCCAAAGCGGTGCCATAGGTGCCCAGGGGCATTATGCCAATGGCCTTACAGCCCTGTTTATTGCCACCGGTCAGGATGTCGCTTGTATTGCCGAAGCCGCAATTGGCATTACCCGCATGGAGCTGCATCATGATGGATCACTTTATGCCAGTGTTACTTTGCCCAATTTAATTGTTGGCACTGTTGGTGGAGGCACTTCATTGCCCACACAAAAGGAATGTTTGGAATTGATGGACTGCTATGGACCTGGAAAAGCAAGGAAATTTGCCGAAATATGTGGTGCGGTAGTGCTGGCGGGAGAAATTTCCATTGCAGCAGCCCTTTCAGCAGGTCATTTTTCATCATCTCATAAAAAATTTGGAAGGAAAAAAACAGCATCAGGTGGAACTTATACATAACGAATTCAGCATTCAGAAAGAAAACAATGCGGGTTTACCAAAGCGTCTATACCTTTACCAAAAGGAACGTTTTCCTCTTTTGGGTCATGGATTATTGGTGGCAGCTTTTAGCTTTTCAGCAATTTCATATTCCCGCATTTGTCGCGGTGCAGAGGGTTTTGTGAGTTGGAGCACCTTTCTGGTTGGTATATTTACCACCATTTCACTCTTCCTGCTTGTAAGGATATTTGATGAATTTAAAGATGCAGAAGATGATGCAAAGTTCCGGAAAAACCTTCCTGTACCAAGGAGCCTGATAAGCTTTAGGGAACTTAAGGCCCTTGGCATTATTGTTTTTGTTTTACAGGTGGGAATAAACCTTTATTTTTTTCCTAAAATGCTCATCATCTATGGAATAATAATAGCCTACCTCCTTTTGATGGGAAAGGAATTTTTTGTGCCTGAATGGTTAAAGAAACATCAATTTTGGTATGTTATCTCGCATATGTTTATTATTCCGCTTGTAGACATATATGCCAGCGGATTGGATTGGCTGCTTGAAGGTGTGGCAGCTCCTTTTGGATTGCTTTTCTTTTTTGCTGTATCTTATATGAATGGTATTGTTTTGGAAATCGGGAGAAAAATCAGGGTGCCAGAAAAAGAATCTGAAGGGGTTCAGACTTACACTGCTATGTTGGGAACAAATAGGGCGGTATGGGCCTGGATTGGAGTTTTATTTATAACACTCTGCCTAAGCCTTGCAGCCTCTTATTATGCAGGTTATGGGTCTATTG
>JALZND010000478.1 GCA_030857845.1 Bacteroidota bacterium
ATGAGACCAAGTCCGTTTAACTGCTTTTTTAGAATGCCTCCAGTGGCAGGAACATGTTTAACAGTCTGCTCAATTGCTACTTGATTACATAGATAAAATTTATTTAATATTGAAAGTAGTATGGATCAGTACACGTTCATACATTATATAAGGCGATGGTCGTGCTCATTTTTGTTTGTTATATAATTTATATTATGTTAAATAGAAATTCAGGACAATTCCCTTGTACTACTTCACTCATACACTAACTCATTCTTATCCTTTTACAATTTCCTCAAGCTTTTCATCCAGCCCTTTCAAACCTTCAAGATTTAATTTAAAAATATCAGTTAAAATACTTTTTAATTCCTTGACATCTTTGATGAGCTTCTTTTCACTGGGGCCGTTCAAATGATGGATCGTCAGCTCATTGTTCCTCAGGTTGTACCGCTTGCCTGGTACTGGTTTGGCAGCTATTAATGTATAGGTGAAATGTGATTTCGGATGACAACTGATATAAAAATTTGGTGCATCATAATCCTGTGGCTGCTGCTCCTGTAGACTGAATGTGTACAACGGTTTCCATTGATCCTGCAGGTTTACCTGGATGATGTATTGTTCACCACCTTCAATGATCCTGAAAACCTCGTGCGGTGTTTGCTGTGGTATGTTCATCTCCAGCTTTAATGGACCAGTCAGTGATAAGCCGCCAAAGCCTACGTCAACCACATACGGCCCCTCATTTTCTACATCAACAAGAAGAAGCTTATGTCCCCTGGCGACGACCAATCCTATCGGAAGATTCCATAAAACCCTGGCTGCAAGTCTTTTAATATGGAATCCTAAAAGCTGCAGTACATGTGCAAATAAAGCATTTTGTTCAAAACAATAACCCCCACGACCTTGCCTCAGGATCTTGCGGCTGATGGCTTCAATTTCAAGATCTACCCCATATTTCAGCAATGGATTTAGATTTTCAAAAGTTATAGTTTGTGTATGAAGCTTTTGAAGCTCCTGTAAAACAGCTAAAGTTGGTTTTCGTTCACCAAAGTATCCAATAAATTGAAGATATTCCTCCAAAATTTCAGGATCTTTAATTGCTTCTTTTTTATGTTCCATATGAATTATGCTTCAAAGAAATTTACATCCATTCGGCTGCTTTACGCCTGTTCTTTCCTTCACGGTTGGTCAGGGCATCACCCAGGTCTTCTCTTGCAGCTTCCACATGCTTCATGATTTGCGCTACCACTTCAGGATATTGATCCTGAACATCATACTTTTCACCCGGGTCATGGGTCAGGTTGTAAAGTCCTGAGGGTACTTCCTTCAGCGGCGTATTACCGCGATATCCGTCCATTCCCACATGTCCTTCGCCATAGGTCAATGACTTGTGTGGCAGCACCAGCTTCCAGTTTTTGTACCGGACGCCCTTTAAATTATTTTGATCAAAATAATAGTAAAATACTTCCCGTGGACTTTCACTGGTTTCACCTGTTATCAGGGACTTCATACTGATCCCGTCAATTTTATTTTCCGGCAATGGCAGATCCAGCATATCCATAATGGTTGGAAGTACATCCATATTTGTTACCAGCTCACCGGAAATACTGCCCGCCTCTATTTTTCCGGGCCAGCGCATATAAAACGGTACGCGTGTGCCGCCATCCATAGCCGTGCTTTTCCCTTCCTTCAATCCCCCTGTAGAACCTGCATGGTTGCCATAGGTAATCCATGGCCCGTTGTCGCTGGTCACTATAAGCAAGGTACTTTCAGATATTCCTGCTTTATCAAGGGCATTTATTATTTCTCCTACCGACCAGTCAAGCTCCATCATCACATCCCCAAACAAATCTGCTGAACTTTTGCCTTTGAACCTGGATGAAGCAGCCAATGGTACGTGTGGCATAGGATGTGCAAGGTTAAGAAAGAATGGTTCGGATTGATTTTCAGAAATAATTTCCAGGGCTTTTTGAGTAAGTGTAGCGGTTAACTCTCCCTGCTCCTCCAGGTTGTCGATGGTGCCGATCTGCCTGCCATTTTCAATTATGGGCAGTGGCGGGAATTTATAATAAAAAGAACTTGTATCAGTAACTGGATTCCCTTCATAATCTCTGGGCCACATGTCATGGGAATATGGAATTCCATAATAGCTGTCAAAACCATAATTTTTTGGAAAATATGGCTCCTTTGATCCCAGATGCCATTTTCCGAGCATGGAGGTCTTATACCCTTCTTTTTTTAGTAGTGAGGCAATGGTTTCCTCTTCAGGATTAAGTGCTGTTTTAGACCAGGGCATCAATGCACCTGCCATACCCAACCTGTTTGGATAGCATCCTGTAAGTAAGGCTGCCCTGGAAGCGGTACATACTGCCTGGGCCACATTAAAGTGTGTGAAGCGCATCCCTTCCCGTGCCAGCCGTTTAAAATTAGGTGTGGGAATACCTGTTAAACCATAATCTTCCGTATCTCCATAACCAAGGTCATCAAAATACACAATGATGACATTAGGTTTGCTTTGTCGCTGATTAAAAGTAGGTTTGGAACTGCATGAGAACAGAAAGAATGTAGCTAAAAGAGCAGCAAGCGACCATAAATTTAATTGCATTTCGATTAAAGTTTATTTAAAGTCAATATAAAATATTGTTCAATAACTTTTTCAATTTATTGCAGCTTTTCCTTTCCAAAATAAATGGTATTCAGCAAAAAGGAATTCCAGATGTTTGCAGATTCTGAATTTGCATCGGTTTCCATTTTAAAGATAAAGTAAACATCATGTACTCCCTGTACATTTTCTGTTTTAGCTGTAACATCAAACCACCTTCCTGTGCTTCCTGCAGGTTTATCTGCTTTAGAGACTGCCGGAGAAGCGGCAAATAAGCGGCCATCCGGTGCATCAAGGCGCACTTCAATAAGTCCTCTTGTCTTATTGGGATCTACTGCAAAAACAAGGTGGTTGATCTCATTCAGATCCAGCTTTTTGAACATGATGTATGACTGAT
>JALZND010000121.1 GCA_030857845.1 Bacteroidota bacterium
AGATGTTAAGAAATGTAGAATATATAAAAGAAAGAAGTCTAGGTATTGGCTGGTTTTAGGTTTGCCTATTTTGAGGATTTATTTACAAAATATTTTGTACTTTTAATCCATTATGAAGTACAAATTTATACTTTTGCTAGTTTTTAAATTGTTTACTTTTCCCTCCCTCTGCAAAGACTTTTTTATCAGCAACCAGGGAAATGATAAAAATGCCGGGAGTAAAGAAAAACCTTGGAAAAGCATTAATATGGTTAATTCAAAAATTTATAAACCTGGGGACAAAATTTTTTTTAAAGGAGGCGAAAGTTTTTCCGGGAATTTAATTGTAAATGAAAAAAGTACCTCTAATCCAACCAATCCTATAACTATCAGCTCTTATGGAGAAGGCAAAGCAACAATTCTTGCTGGCGATCTTGGAATATTAGTAAAAAACAGGTCAGGTATAGTGGTACAGGATATCATTGTGGCTGGAGCTAACAGAACTACCAATCAAGTTACTGATACAGTATTGTAAAATTTCAATAATTGTGGATCTTTTTCACCCTTCTTGATAATATAAATGCGGAAAAGATTTTCCGTATTTATCGAATGTAATGCCAAATAATATTGAAGGGGTTTTGGTTTTACTATTTCCTTTTGCATAAAAACCAATAGCTATATAATTTTTGTTACCTAAAAACCAATGCCTTTTTTCTAATTTGTCATTGTTACGTTGTCGGAGGGTAAATTTAAGGTCAGGATGCTTTTGTCGATACTCATTTAAATAGTCCAGTAGTTTATCATGCCATTCTGTAATGTTCGTAACTTCATCCATAAATTTTCATCAATCAAAATTAATTAAATGACAACGAGAGGTGTCGGACCTTAAAGGGTATTAATATAGATTTTAAATTAGAAAATCCATAACAAAGGCTGGATTTAATAATGTACCCACTAGGTTTTCCAGGAATTAGTATAAGACATACCTTTAAAGATCTGGCACAAACAATTGATATAAGGTTAAAAACAGGAACTTATAACTTGTTTTGGCATTCAGAAAAGATCAAGCAGATGAAGAGGGGGAATTTACATTACAATCATTTTCTAAAGGAATCTTCAATTACTTGTTTATCTTTTATTAGTTTTTGGAAGAACATTTTATTTTTTTCCTTATTTGAGCTGGATATTGTCAATTGAATTCTAATGTTCCTTTATGTTATTACTATTGGATTTGAGATACCACTAATTCCTGCCCAGAACTTAACCAATGTCTTTAGTAGGATTATTATTTTATTATAATTTCTAAAACATTCATTTAGGCAATAGTTGCTGCCAATACTTTTTCTTATAAAAAACGATTTGGCTCACCTTAGCTTTCTGTACCTAAGAGATTTAACAAACAATTTATCTTCCATTTTATATAGAGAAAGTAATTTTTAATATGCTAAACTTAGTGCCACTATCTAATTTTATCAATAAACCAGCCATTAATAGATTCTTGTGGGCTTATAATATAGGATGAGGTTTTAAAATTTTTCAATATATCTTGTTAGTAAAAAGACTCATGGATTACCTAATCAAGGAAGACCTTGTTAACACCAATCCTGTAGGAAAGCCAAATTAAACTTTAGATGAATCCTCTGAAGATCACAGTGAAATAAATAATAAATTAATAAAAAGTTACCACCCCCTATAAACAGATGGTTGCTTTTTCTGACTCGACACTAAAACGTTTAAAATGCATCCTATAATAGGGGCTGAACAACTCCTATAGATTGTCCAGGTAGTTAAAAACCAATCAAAAAACTACAAATTGGTCTGACTTAGTAACTTTTTGTGCGAATAATACCAGTAATCCATTATTCAGAAAAATTTTATGCTAAGTTTCACCTGTACTATCCACTTCTTCCTCAAAATCTGAAAGTTTTATTATTTCATCAAGCTCTTGAAGCTCATCTTTAGTAAGTTCAAACTTTAAAGAACTTCCACACCAAAAGTTATTTTCATTTTCAATTAATAAATCGTTGAAATGATCAATATAAAAGTCAAGGTAATACCATATTGAAAGGTCTTGATGGTCATTTGAAATTTCATGGCTAAGTACCTCTACTTCTTCCCTTAGCTTTTCAAGTTTTGTTATATATGCCTTTACCTCTTTTATGCTCCATGAGTAACCCCGTGCATGATCTTTATAAATTTTAAATAAGGAATTAAAACTGTTTTACAAGCTTTGACTTTTCATAATTTATCCTTTGGTTCTCTTTTTGGAGTCCCATTATTTTTTCATGATTTTTCCTTGAAATTTCTTGTTGTTGTACATCCATTTCCCGTTGTTGTATGTTTTGTTGATGTTCCTTTAAATTCAATTCCCTTTCCTTTTGCCTTAAGATTATCAATTCCCTTTCATGCTGTAATTCAATTTTCCGGAGCTCTAGCATATTGTAAATTATCATGGGTGGGGTCATTAGTTTTCTGTTGGACGTTGTGCTCTTGATGGGGTGGAGGATAGCTTTTTTGAAAGGGTGTCCCGGACTGTGTCTCAGCTTCACCATCGTTATTTTCAGCCTTTAACCAACGATCTACTGTAGATTTGCTAACCCCTATTTCTTTGGCTATTTCCCTTAAACTAAAGCCTTGTTCATGTAATTTAAAAGCTTTTTCAATTTGTTCTATGATATTCATTCATTTATTGCAGTAGAAGTCCGAGATAATATTTAATAAAGGACAAGATAGGGACATTAAAAAAGACAATTTTGGTATGATGAGGAATAGGGGACTAAAAGGGGCTTTTAGGATTGATAAGTTTTCCGTATTTGATCCAGGATCTTAAAATTGACCCTATCATTGAATTATGTTTTAATATTTATAATAACCTTTTGCAGGAATTAATAATCTGATTCAGGCAGCCCATGACTGTCGAAAAAGTACGTACCTGTTTAGGAGTTAAAATTTTCTTATTATTTGTTTCAAGGTCAATTATATCAATCCACTTATTAAGAGTTCGAACACTTCTTTTATACATTGATGCTAATTCTTTCTTAGAGTAAGCTTTTACTTTATAAATCTTTTCCATGTTTTGTAGTTATTGGGACAGAAATAAATAAGTGTCCTACGACTATCCTTATTATGCCACTTGTAAAACTAGACTTTCATAGGCTAATGATACCCTGGCAAATTTGTTATCAGAACCAATAATAGCTAAATCTTGTAGTCTTGGTGATCGTGGAGATAGTATTGAAGAATCACTTATAGCTTTCATTTGGTTATTGTTGTTGGGATCTTTGGTATTCATAAGTTTGTAGTTTAGATTTTAATAATTCTTCAAGAAAATACTCAAAGTGAGAAATGTCTTAATAGTCGGTATGTTAAACAATATTTCAGCTAATACCCTTATTTCTGTATTTGGGTGATTTATTGGTAAATCACGCACCTTTAAAATGTATGTTTTATCTTTTTGAATAACCTCCTGAACTTCTGCCTCTACTTCTAAAAAGTCTTCTATTTCCGATTGGTCAAATGAAGTTTCTTCAGGAACAATTGCTATTTTTTTCTTTTGCCTTATTCCATTAGATACTTTGTTAGGTGTTATTACATCTTTTTTTTCCACAATTTCCAATATCACTTCTTCTTTAAGTTCCGGTTCATTTTTAACAAGCCTACTATTTGAAGATTCCCTGGGATGAATTGGGTCTTCCAGTTTGGTAAACCCTATGTTGTGTTGATTAACACCTAGTGGTCTGTTTCTAACCAGCCATTCCCCAACCTTTTCCATTACCTCAACCCTAAACAATCCTATTTCATTCTGCTTTTCAAGGCTTAGTCTTTGTTTCCTTGCAAGTTCTGCCATGGCTTTTTAAGCCTAGCTTTAAAAATTCTGGTACGTACCGAGCTTTTGGTAATTTTCGATTTTTGTCGTAACTTTCCATTGAGATAATTTTAATTTTGATTTGAAAGCCCTATTCTTCCCGGAGTGGGACTTTTGTTTTTACCATTTTTATGATTAGTGCAATTTCTTTTTTTCTTCTAAAAAGTTTTTAGCCTTTGGTTCAATATCCGCTTTAGTGTTCTTTTTGTTTTTAATCAGGTTCTTCTCCATAATTTTTTATTTTAAATTCTATAAATTTTTCAAGAGCCTTTTTAACGAGCAAAATCATTCTTGTTGAAATACCTTGCCATTATTTTAAGAACTACCTAGTAGGTATTTATTTCAGGATCATCATGTGTTTCTTGCTGATAAATGGTAAGAGTTTTAACTTTTTCAGGTTCCATTTTAACCTCCTGAACTTCTATCTCTACTTCTAAAAAGTCATCAACAGATAATTGATAATATAGGTAAGTGTCATCGGGAACAATAGAAATTTTTTTCTTTTGCCTAATTCCGTTAGCTACTTTATTCGGAGTTATAACATCTCCTTTTTCTATAATTTCTAAAACTACTTCCTCTTTCAGTTCAGGTTCATTTTTAACAAGTCTGCTGTTTGAAGATTCTCTTTTATTAACAGGCATTTTAGGAGGTTTCATTGTGTTACCTCCACTATAATGATTATTGCCATGAGGAAAATAATCACATAACCATTTTCCTTTTATTTGAGTAATTTATTCTGAATAATCCTATTTCATTTTGTTATCAATGCTTATTTTTTCCTTTCTGGAAAATTTTGCCAATGCAGCAGCCGCATTTTCAATTAGATTTATTTCTTCAATAGTTTCTGCAACCGCTAAGGCATATCTAAATGATTCAAGTCTTTGTAATTCACTCATATTTATGGAAATTGAATTGATTCGAATTTTTAATCATCTAATTGATCTTGTAGTTACTGATTATAATTTCAAATCTCACAACTTCATTTTCTTTTTATCTGACATTGAGTTATCCAATCAGGGTGAAGACAAGTCTCCCTCCCGTATTTTTGCTCTACTTATAGAACTCTCCCCGAATTTTTTTCTTGTTGATTCAATTATTTATCGACTGCTAAACTTAAGCCATTACCAGAAGGTGAAGTAAAAGCCATTATAGTTTGATGCATTTCAATAAGGGTTTTTTTAACTTTTGGTATATCAGGGTTTAATCCAATTAATTTATTTTCTTTGACTTGTCATAATGGCAAAGAATTGGCGGAGGTAGTATACATTTATTACCTCCCTTTTTCTTTTGTAGGAATAAGGATGCAAACATCCTCAATTCTAAAATAAACCTTTTATCGATGGGACGGCCGGTTGCAATTAATTTCTTATAGATGAAACTTTGGAGCAATCTAGTTCAGCCATTAGCTGGTTAATGCTCAAATAACGTATACTTTTGCTTTCCATATCATTATCTTTAATTGTATAATGATCTGTTCACAATATACAATCTGTACATATTCTTCATTTGGAAAGCCCAACGGAAGATATTCATTTAGCAGGTTTATACATGGAAAAAGCAGCCAACCGTTACAAAATTAGTAGGATATTATATATTGCTGCTGCAATTACCCCTGTAATTTATAGATTAACCCGAATTCAAGATGGTGATGGAAGAGCAGGTTTATTTGTTGCCAGTACCAGTGCTATAGGGGGTTTGGCATCATTAGGTTTTGGCTTTTCAGGCGATATTAATCTAAAAAAAGGAAGTGCGGTACTTCGGCGCCTTAAATTACAGCCATAATAAAAGGCCATAGCAATGCAGCTAATGGATAGGTTTGGGAAATTAAAATGATACAAACAAAAAAACCCTCTTTTCGGGAGGGGTTTTTTGTTTGATATTTATATTTAAGTAAGGGAAATATCAAAGATATACCCAAAACTAAAATATTAAAATATATTAATACCTATAATATTCAGGTTTAAATGGTCCCTGCACAGGTACTCCTATATAATCTGCCTGGTCTTCAGAAAGTGTATCTAGCTCCACTCCTATTTTTTCAAGGTGCAAGCTTGCTACTTTTTCATCCAATAGTTTTGGTAAAGTATAAACTGCATTGTCATAGCTTTCATGGTTCTGCCACAGCTCAAGTTGGGCCAACACCTGGTTGGAAAATGAATTGGACATCACAAATGAGGGGTGCCCTGTTCCGCAACCTAGGTTTACTAACCTACCCTCCGCTAAAACAATGATTTCTTTTTCCCCCAAAGTATAAAGGTCAACTTGTGGTTTTATTTGATCTTTTGTATGGCCATAGTTTTTGTTGAGCCAAGACATATCTATTTCATTATCGAAGTGGCCGATGTTGCAAACAATCGCTTTATCCTTCATCAATGGAAAATGCTTTTCAGTAATAATATTTTTATTTCCGGTAGCAGTAACAATAATGTCCGCTTCTTTTACTGCATCTTTCATTTTCTTGACACTGAAGCCATCCATAGCAGCCTGCAGTGCGCATATAGGGTCTATTTCAGTAACGGTTACCCTTGCCCCTGCAGCCCTTAAAGATCTTGCAGAACCTTTACCCACGTCACCAAAACCAGCCACAACAGCAACTTTCCCTGAAAACATCACGTCGGTAGCCCTTCTAATAGAATCTACCAATGATTCTTTACAGCCATAAAGGTTGTCGAATTTAGATTTGGTAACAGAATCATTGACATTGATTGCCGGCATAGGAAGGGTCCCTTTCTTCATCCTTTCATATAGCCTATGCACCCCTGTAGTAGTCTCTTCTGAAAGGCCTTTTATGCCATCCACCAGCTCAGGGTATACGTCGATAACCATATTTGTAAGGTCACCTCCATCATCAAGGATCATGTTCAATGATTTTCGGTCATCCCCTTCACCAAAAAACAAGGTTTGCTCAATGCACCAATTAAATTCTTCCTCGGTCATCCCTTTCCAGGCATAAACGGAAACACCTGCTGCTGCAATGGCTGCGGCAGCATGGTCTTGTGTAGAGAAAATATTGCATGAAGACCAGGTAACTTCGGCACCCAGATCAATTAATGTTTCAATTAAAACTGCAGTTTGGATGGTCATGTGCAGGCAACCTGCTATGCGTGCGCCCTTTAGGGGCTTCGAAGGACCATACTCTGCCCTGATGGCCATAAGTCCTGGCATTTCTGCCTCAGCCAACCTGATTTCTTTCCTTCCCCACTCTGCAAGTGAGATATCTTTAACTTTGTATTTTAATTGGGTATCGATCATCTTTTTAATTTTTTTACAAATTTATCCTTTTTAGTTTTAAAATTCAAGTAAATGTAAGGATCCACTACTATTATTATCTCATTATTATCTCACAAAAGAGACTTCCTTATTATTAAAATACCTTATGTTTTGATTTTCCTGAATCATTAACCTTCCAACTGCATCAATTCCCTTTATTTCACCTTCAAAACTATCGCCCGCCATAAAAGTTCTTTTTTCGTTTATCCAATACATCACTTGTAAATAATCTTTATGAATATTCTGCTTAGCATCTTTTTTTAGCTGAAAGTATCTTTTCTCAACTGTTTCGAGCAGTAATGACATCAGCTCCTGAAGGTCAAACTGCTGCCCGCAAATATTTGCAAGTGATATGGCTGCTTTATTTTTAAAGATCAATTGATTGATATTTAAACCTATACCAACCACAACATGTTCCAATTGATTATTTTTTATGGTATTTTCTATCAAAATACCTCCCAATTTGTTATCGTAAAAAAATATATCATTAGGCCATTTAATTGAAAGCCCATGATTTATATATTGTGAAAACAAATCATGTATAGCAAGCGATATAATAATATTTAAAAAAAACTGTTCTGAAATATCGAGAAAGTGTGGTTTTAAGATAATAGAAACTGTAAGGTTTTTACCTTCTTCGGCTTCCCATGTATTTCCGCGTTGGCCTTTTCCAGCAGTCTGATTGTCAGTTATGATAATTGCACCTTCAGAAACAGCCTTTTTTGAAATTATTGAAGCCGCTATGTCATTTGTGGAATGACAAGAAGGCAGATAAATCACACTCTTGCCTAGAAAAATTGTATTGGTAAAAATTTTATGCAATTTTTTTTGTTTAGCTTTGAAGGCAATTTAAATAATAATTTTGCTGAAATACAACAATAAATTTAGACCAAGTATAAGTTATAAATGAATTCAGAAGACTTAAGTAAAATAGTAGTTAAAGGGATGCAGGAAAGGAAAGCTACCAATATTGTAGTTATGGACCTGAAAAAAGTTAAAAACGCTGTTGCGGATTATTTTATTATTTGTTCCGGAAACTCGGATACACAGGTAGATGCTATTTCCGAATCCATAGAAGGTGAAGTATATAAAGATTCAAAACAAGATCCGTGGCATCGTGAGGGGAAACAAAATAAGGAATGGATTTTGCTAGATTATGTCGATGTTGTGGCGCACATTTTCAAAAAAGACAGAAGGGAATTTTATGCCTTGGAAGATCTTTGGGGAGATGCGATAATTCAAACCATAGAATCTGAATTTTAAGAACCTAAACAATGTTAACCAACCAGAAGTATTTTATATTCATCAAATCATTTTCATAGTATCCAATTAAAATAATGGTAGATAAATCCAAAAAAAAGAAAATTATCCCTAAACCGCCTCAGAAACCTGGTTACCAGATCTGGATTATTGCCTCACTTTTAATTCTTATTGTTGCCGTCACTTTTATGAACAAGGGCGGATCGGCCATTACCATTTCTCAAAGGCAATTTGAGCAAATGGTGCTCAACAATGATGTAAAAGAAGTAGTGTATGTTTCCAACCAGAATATTGTTGAAGTATCATTAAAAGAAGAGGCGCTTCAAAACTCAAAATACAGGACCGAACTTGAGGAAAGAAATTTATGGTCTTTAGAGCAAGGGCCTCATTATAAATTTAGGCCCCCATCGGCGGAAGTCTTTAATGCAAACTTCCGAGAGCTGGAACAAAAGCTTCCTGAAGACAGAAAGATTGGATATAAATCAGAAGAACGCAATGATTTTATGCAGTTCCTGGCCAGCTGGGGATTTTTGTTCCTGATACTTTTTGGCTTTTGGTTCCTTATGAGAAGGATGACAGGCCAGGGTGGACCTGGAGGCCAGATATTCAATATAGGAAAATCCAAAGCTGCCCTTTTTGATGCCGAAAATAAAGTAAAAATAACCTTTGATAACGTAGCGGGCCTCGATGAAGCCAAAGAAGAAGTAAAAGAAATAGTTGAATTCCTTAAAACACCGCAAAAATTTACCAAACTAGGTGGTAAAATCCCTAAAGGTGCACTTCTTGTGGGCCCTCCGGGAACAGGAAAAACATTGCTTGCCAAAGCCGTAGCCGGGGAAGCCGAGGTACCTTTCTTCACCTTATCAGGTTCTGACTTTGTGGAAATGTTTGTTGGGGTAGGGGCCGCAAGGGTCCGTGACCTTTTCAAGCAAGCAAAAGAAAAAGCGCCGTGTATTATATTTATAGATGAGATTGATGC
>JALZND010000479.1 GCA_030857845.1 Bacteroidota bacterium
AATGGCAAATAGCAAGAATTTCATAAAGGTAATAAATGATGAAGACAAGCAAGAATTCTTTGCTAAGGAGATAGTAACTGTTTATGACAGCAAAACCTCAGCAAAAAGAAAGTTCCTTGGGCATATCATTATGCTGAAGGATGTAACTTCATTTAAAAAATCCGATGAAGCAAAGACCAATTTTATTGCTGTTGTTTCCCACGAGCTAAAAACACCGCTTTCGGCCATGAACATGAGCCTGATGTTGCTGCAAGACGAGCGTTTCGGCTCCTTAAATGACGAGCAGACCCAATTGGCCGCATCCATGAAAAAGGAAGTGCAAAGGCTTATAAAAATGGTTACAGAGCTTTTGGACCTTTCAAAAGTTGAAACAGGTACTATTGACCTGGAAAAGAAGTTTGTTTCACCCGAACTTTTAATTGAATATTCTACAGCTCCTGTAGAAATTCAACTTAAAGAAAAGGACATTGTTATTATTAGGAATGTCGATAAAGACCTGCCTGAGGTATATGTGGACCCTGAGAAAATTTCCTGGGTCTTGATCAATTTTTTGAGCAATGCCGTAAGATACTCACCTCCAGGGGGTAAAATTACAGTAAGTGTTTCAGTGTCTGACAATTATATGGAATTTTCAGTTTTGGACCAGGGGCCTGGTATTGAACCTGAAAATTTGAGCAAGGTTTTTAATAAATTTGTTCAGATTGCTACCAATGGCAAGAAAAATAAAAGTGGCCTGGGCCTGGGCCTTGCAATTTCGAAAGAAGTTATTGATGCACATGAGGGGGAGATTGCCGTGGCAAGTGACTTTGGGGAAGGAAGCAAGTTTTATTTTAGGATCCCCATAAATGTTTTACATTCTGAAAATATGGTATAATGCCCGTGTAATTTCTTTGCCTGCTGCCTTTAATGCCCCTCAAATTAATATTTCAAGCTGAACTGTCATTATAATAAATGTATTAACAGTTAATATTTTCGGGAAGATATTACACATCCTCTTAAAAATAAATATTTAATTATTTTTTAAACTTTAAAACTTAAAAATCAGGCAGTTGAAATATTAAAACCACATCTAATTATAAATAAAGCATTTATTATTAGATAGTTATTGGATTTTCAATATACTCTGCTATCTTTGAGCCATACAATCCACACAACATAAAATTTGTTTATTGCTTCATTATTTTGGGGTTTGTTTTATCAAATTGAAATAAAATTTATCATAATGATACAAAACTTACATCCTAAAAAATATAAAGAATTAAATTTTTATATTAAGTTTCTCTAAACCAGATAGTTGGTATTTGTTAAATATTAATGTTATTCTTTGGCATATTTACTGCACTTAAATAGACAAGTAAATTATTTTAAACTTAAATGTTAGACAAAATGGATAATAACATATTTAAAGGAAACTGGAATGTGATGAAAGGAAAACTAAAGCAAAAATATGCCGATCTTACAGATGATGATCTAACTTATGCTGAAGGAAAAGAAGATGAACTGTATGGAAGATTGCAGAAAAAATTAGGGAAAACAAAAGATGAGGTCAAACAAGAAATAAGCAACTTGTAAGATATAATATTACGTGGTGTCAATTTTTTAAACTTCTATTTTTTATGATAAGCTTAAATCCCTTATCTATTTGACATCATTATTTTTTAGTCTGGATTGAAAGGGTTTAGTTATCCTATTTTTTTCGTCCAATACTACTAAAAAAGGTAGATTTTTTTATGTTAATTTAGGTTCAAAAGACGTCTCAAACTGGGGCGTCTTTTTTTTTCTAGCCTTAATTTTAGGCTTTGATTTTCTAAAGACACAATAGCAAAAATGAACTAGAAGAGAAAGTAACATCTCAATAACTTTCCGTCATGAACTTTCTTGGGTGTGCAAAGAATTTATTAAATTTACATATTTTCATAGTAAATGTTTTCTTGGGATTGAAGGTTTGATAAATTCATGAGGATCAAAATAAACATTATATGTCAGGGCATAGTAAATGGTCAACAATAAAGAGAAAGAAAGGGGCATTGGATGCAAAAAGAGGGAAACTTTTTACTAAGTTAATTAAAGAGATCTCCATTGCTGTACGGGAAGGAGGGGATGACCCTGCCTCAAACCCACGGTTGCGCTTGGCTATCCAAAATGCCAAGGGTGTAAATATGCCAAAAGAAAACATTGACCGGGCAGTTAAAAAAGGTTCTGCAACAGACTCCGAAAATTATTTTGAGACAACTTACGAAGGTTATGGCCCGAACGGCATACCGGTTTTTGTGGAATGCACTACAGATAACATCAACAGGACTGTGCAAAATGTAAGATTTGCTTTTAGCAAATGGGGTGGGAGCCTGGGTACCAACGGTTCATTAGAATTTATGTTTGACCGTAAAGGCATATTCAACATCATTAAGCCGCAAAGCCTTGAGGAGGATGATTTTACCTTTGAGGTTATTGATGCAGGAGCTGAGGAAGTTGAATTTCAGGATGATTATATCCATATAATTTGTGCCCTGGAAGATTTTGGTAAGATGCAGCGTAAAATTGAAGAGCTGGGCCTAGAGCCTGAAGTTTCTGAACTGCACCGGGTGCCAAAAAACCGTGTAGAGCTTGATAATGAGGCTTTGCAAAAGGTAATAAAACTAATTGAGGTATTGGAAGACGACGACGATGTACAGAAAGTGTACCACAATATAGATATTAAAGAAGATCAATATGAATTTTTCTCTTAACACTAATAAGCTTAAATCATAAGTCATTTTTGGCTACTATGTGATTTGTAGTGTTTAAATATAAAAATGGCTCTATATAATTTGTAGTGAGTGATATATTTCATATGACTGTAAATTTTTGTTATTAAAATCGCAATTTGAGTGAGATGGGAGCGAATTTGATGTGAGTGTCTTTACAATACCAGTTTCCTCATAAGCCGCATTTTTTTACCTTAGGGTCAGAGGG
>JALZND010000480.1 GCA_030857845.1 Bacteroidota bacterium
GGCCAATCTAAAGGGAAGCTATGGGCCGTATTGCCGCGCCCTTGACCGGATTTGTGCTGAAGAATCTTTTCACCTGAAATATGGCCACCATGCCGTGGTCCATCTTGCTACCGGTTCGCCCCTACAGAGGAGCATGGTGCAGGAAGCCTTGAACAGGTGGTGGCCGCCAATGATGCACTTTTTTGGTCCGCCAGATAAAGCATCTGTACACACGGAAATATTGATGCGTTGGAAAGTAAAAATGGCTTCCAATGATGAAAACAGGCAACAATTTTTAGCCATGTATGTGCCTAAAATTTGGGAGCTCGGGCTTACCCTTCCTGACCCAAATCTAAAAAAGAACGATGAAACCGGACAATGGGAATATACTGAACCAGATTGGGAAGAATTTAAGAGGGTGATCAATGGCGATGGCCCTTGCAATAAAGAAAGAATTGCCGTAAGAAGGTATGCTGAAGAACGCGGCAGATGGGTTAGGGAAGCTATTTTAAAACCCGAAGCTGAATATGTATTGCCATTAGCTTAATAAAATTCAATAGATATGCTGGAATCACTGGATCCACGGATAAAAAGAATTGAGTTCAAAGAAGTGCAGGATGATTATGTTTCAAAAGACACTTTGGACCAATTTCAAACTTACCAGGTATTTATACAGGTAAAAGAAGGGAAACCTTATGAACATGTGGGAATAGTCCATGCTCCCGACCTTGAATTTGCATTGGTATTTGCAAAAGAACAATTTAGTAGAAGACCCTTGTGCAGTGGTTTATGGGTGGCAAAAACCCAAGATGTTAAAGCCACTCCTTTTGTAGAAAGTGATGAATGTATCTATGATTTTATTGGCCCTGAATTTGAAGAAATGCCCAATAAAGAACATTATGAAATATTTCACCTAAAGAAAAGAGGAAAACAACATGTTCACCAGGGATCCGTACTGGCGGGCAGCTATAATGAAAGTATTGTAAACGCAAAAGTGGCATTCAGCAGTTCGCCCATTGTCAATGCATGGGTTATAAAGGAAGCAGATATTTTGCAGGTGCAGCAAAACGACAAAGATATTTGGTCAACATTAACTGAAAAGAAACACAGGGACATAACATCATACAAAGCAATGGATAAAATAAGAGGCTTTAATAATTTATGAAATAATCTTTATAAAGTTCAATTAAACTTAATTTGATTTTGAATAATACCGAGCTTTTCAGCCTTTGACCTATAATCCATAACCTATTACCTATAACCAATTACCCATTACCTGATTTAACCCATAACCTAATGAAAGTAGATGCCATCAAAGATCTATTGTTTAAAATTGCTGATGACCAGCTTATTTTAGGTCACAGGAATTCTGAATGGACGGGTATTGGACCTATCCTGGAAGAGGATATAGCATTTTCTTCCATGGCACAAGATAAAATTGGACAAAGCCTCGCATTTTATTCAGAGTTGCACAACCTGGGAGAAGCCGAGCCTGATCCCCTGGCTTTTTTAAGGCCTGCAGCACATTTTAAGAATTGTCATTTTGTTGAGTTGCCTATAGGTGAATATGATTTCAGCCTTATCAGGCATTTTCTTTTCGACCATGCTGAGCTTATAAGGTTTGAATTACTTGGGGTTTCATCATATGACCCGCTTGCCCTAATTTCAAATAAAATCAGGGGCGAGATAAAATATCATGTCATGCATGCTGATGTTTGGATCAAAAAGCTGGGAACCGCAAGTGAAGAAAGCATTCAAAGGCTCCAAGCCGCTCTAGAGCAATCCATGCCTTATGCAATGGGAATTTTTGAAGAGTCAAGATATGAAACATTGTTGAAAGATGAAGGGGTATTTGTGGGTGAAGCAATACTTAAAGAACGATGGCTGGAAAGTATAAATAATGTATTAAATAAAACCAGCTTAAACCTACCGGACACAAGTAAAATCATTCCTGAAACCGGAGGCCGTTTTGGCAAACACACCCCTCATCTTCATGATTTGCTTGCCGAAATGGGAGAAGTATTCCGATTAGACCCTGAAGCTGAATGGTAATATGAAAATGATAACCAGGAAAAAAATTTTAAAAATACTTGATGAGGTAAATGACCCAGAAATACCTGTTTTATCACTTGTGGACTTGGGAATAATCAATGAGATATTTATAGAGGAAGATAATTCTGTTATAATTGAAATGACCCCAACTTTTGCAGGCTGTCCTGCCATTCATGTCATGAAAGATGAAATCTTGGAGGCATTAAACAAGCATAAAATCAATGCAAAAGTCAATGTTTCATTTAAAATCCCCTGGAATTCAAATAAAATAACCCAGAAAGGCAGAGAAGCTTTGCAGAAATTTGGCTTAGCCCCTCCGCCTAAACATAATATTATTTTTGACATAGATATTTTAGAAGATGTTGAATGCCCAAATTGCAAAAGTCAAAATACAGAATTAAAGTCTCCCTTCGGTCCTACCCTATGCCGGTCACTTCATTATTGCAACAATTGCCACCAGGCTTTTGAACAGTTTAAGCCATTATAATCATCCAAATTTTTGGGGCCTAAACTATTTTTAACTAACTATTTAGATCAATCTGCAGGTCCTAAATCATCCTCTTTCATAACACCAAACCCCCACCCATCCGTATTTTTGTTTATTCAAAAAACCTTATAAAATATGCTGATGCTAAAACTTCCTTATTCAGATTTTGAATTTAATACCGTATCTTTGCGACTTGAAAAAAACAACCATGATTCTTTTCTTCCTTAGTCAAACTGATAAAGTTTTTGCCTTACAAACTGAGCGGGAATTAAACACTGCAGACATATCAAAACTTGAATGGCTTTTTGGCAATGCCCAATTAAAGCAGGAAACAACCCTAAGTGATTTTTTTGTTGGTCCTCGGGCTTCCATGATCACTCCATGGAGTACCAATGCCGTAGAAATTACCCAAAACATGGGCATCCAAGGAATT
>JALZND010000481.1 GCA_030857845.1 Bacteroidota bacterium
AATACAGTTCCATACTCATCTTCAACTAGTAGATCTTGGGAAAGGGGAACTCCAAAGCAAATTCAAAATATATTTGAAAATAATAGAGATATTGATATTAATTCTAATGAATTTAATTTCAACCTTCCCGCGAAAAAGACAGTAGTTGGCAGAAAATCTGTTTATTTATCTTGTGCCTCTGGATATGTTTTTGCTACAACACGTTATTCAAATACTTCTCGTCCATTGACCTTAACCAAACAAACAAATGAAATAATAGACCATATTGATCCTTTAAAAAAGATGGTCATGATTAAAGAATATGGATATGATAGTGATGGGAATATAATAAAAATATCCGAATATGATAATAGCAGACCTACTTTAAAATATACTTTAGATATAAAATATCCTAACAATGCATCGTATTACTACAGTAACTGTGATTCTGATCTTAATACTTGCCGTCAATCTTGTAGTGGTAATACAACGTGTGAGAATAACTGTACCCAACAATATAATATTTGTAAAAATCCACCTTCTAACGGGGCTACGGCCGCTATTCATTTTTTAAAAGATAAGCATATAATAACTCCTATAGAAACTATT
Source organism: Bacteroidota bacterium (assembly GCA_030857845.1). Classification (GTDB taxonomy): domain Bacteria; phylum Bacteroidota; class Bacteroidia; order Cytophagales; family Cyclobacteriaceae; genus JALZND01. Next base: position 589 of record JALZND010000481.1, read on the forward strand.
TCTTGGTTCGAAAAAGGAAGCAGTAAAATTTTTAAAGGGGCAACAATCAATACCTTTGTGATAACAGGGTCTCAATTTGTAGTTCCCAAAGAAAGTTTTATTCTTTCAAAAACAATTTCGTCCTATACTCCAGCTTATGTAGATAAAACTGCAACATTTCGGATGTCTTCCGAATTTAAAAAAGTTAAATCCTTTATCTTTAACAGTACCACTGGAAATCTTACCTCTGAAACAGGGTTTAATGATATCACTACTTCTTACACCTATGGGCATAACAATACATTGGTCACTCAGGTACAGAGCAATTCAGGAATAAACTCGAGTTCAGGAAACTTTACACATAAACCTCTTGTGGGTGTTTTATCGGAGAGTGACCCTAATGGAAGATTTAGTTATACCGAATATGATGCACTAAATAGGCCAAAAATAAAAAAAGATCATGATGGGAACATTTTGAGCAGGGTCAGGTACCATTACAAAGGTGAAAAACCCAATTTTTCTTTTACATCCAATAAGTCTCAAGCACTTACAGCTGAAAATATAAATTTTAATATTTCAGATGTTTTAACCACATCAGGCACTTCAACCTTTCAATGGAATATGGGTGATGGTACTACCTATACAGATAACCGTACTTCTGTTACCAATCTTATGCAACTGCTGGAACATTTAATGTCACTGTCACGATGGTAAATTCTGATTATTCAAATACAGTAAAAACCATTCAAATTGTAATAAACAATGCAATGTCCCTTACAAGTTGTATTGATGGGCCAATAGCGAAAGATTTGTGTGGTACCCAGGTACAGTATGGTAACTGTACAACAGTTCAAAATAGGAATGCTGATCCTAAAATAAAAATAGTATCCAATAATGGTTGTGTTGGCTATACTTATAATTGGCAATACCGCCAAAATAATTCTACTGCAACTTGGTACAATTTAGGTACTTCTCAAGAAATAATTTTTAATTATAGCGGTTCCTATCAAATTAGATGTACAGTAACTGATGCTTGCGGTGTACAAAAAGTATTGGATAATATATATATAACACATTATTGTAGTACCGGATCCACTTCATCTATTGTAGTTGAAGAAAGTGAAGGGCCTGAAGAAGAAATTATTTTAATCGAAGAGTTGCCTATAGATGAAGTTTCAACTGAAGAAATTATAACCTCGGAAGGTTCCGAAGAGGAAATTCATTTACCAGAAGAATTTTTTATTAGATGATGAACAGAAAAATGAAACGGAAAATGATTTAAATCCTGATCATATTCAAGAATAAATAATTTTTAGAAATACAAGCCCCACTAAATATAAATTATTATTGTATGCAAGCTAAAATGAAAACTTATTTTATATTTTCCTTATTGACTTTTTTATCGGGTGTCCATGTATTTGCACAGGCCCCTCCCAGCTCGAATGAAAACTTCGTCAGAACAGAAGTAATTCGTAAATCAGGGATCACCACTGAGGCGCAAATTACTGCTTTGCCCGTTGGGAAAGATAAGGCAGTTAATTATACATATTTTGATGGTTTGGGCAGGCCATTACAATCTAACCAATTAAAAGCAAGCCCGGCATCCAAAGACATCATCCGGCCCTATGTTTACGATGCCTTTGGAAGGGAAGCAAAAAAATACCTGCCATATACACGTACCACCAATAATGGCGTTCTTCAATCCGGTGCCTTAACCGAACAAGCTGGTTTTATAACACAACAGGCGACAAAATCCCTGATGACGGACGGCCCTATTCAGAGGTATTGTTTAACAGCCTGCCTGTAATGGAATCATTTGGTCCCGGTGATACCTGGTTCAGCAACAATAAAAAATCCGTCGGCAGGTTCCGGGTGAATTCAGCATCAGACAACATAAGGCTGTGGACAGTCGAAGGGAGCCTTCCCAAATCTAGTGCCACCTATCCTGCAGGGGCACTTACCATAAACGAATCTTTTGACGAAGAAGGAAAAGGTGTAAGGGCTTATTCGGACTTTTCCGGCAAGACCGTTTTAAAAGAAGTTCAAAACGGAACTTCCTGGCTTCAAACCTTTTATGTTTATGACGATTACGACAGGCTGAGGTTTATCGTCCCACCCATGGTGGCCACTACTTATGCCCCTACACAAGCCCAGGCAGACCTTTGGTATTACCAACATGAATATGATAGTGAACATCGGCCAACAGGTTCAAAATCTCCGGGTGCCGGATGGACCTATACCATTTACGATCGTTGGGACAGGCCGGTCTTGGTCCAGGATGCGAACCAACGGGCAAAGTCCCCCGCGGAATGGAGCTTTGTAAAATATGATGACTGGGACAGGCCGATTATTTCAGGAACTTTAACAAGTACTTCCTCCAGGAC
>JALZND010000482.1:0-947 GCA_030857845.1 Bacteroidota bacterium
AATGTAAGTATCCCCATAAAGCCCATTACAGGCACTCATGATCTGTATCTTGTTTTTAAGGATCCGGGAACTAAAGGCTATCTTTGCTCAGTACAATGGCTGGTATTTTATGAAAGCCTTCCAGGGCGAAAAAATGTGGGTTACAAAGAGATCAACGAAAAATTCCTTAGCCTTCTGAATAGCGATGATGTTATTGCCACACCTGTAATGGTCGAAAATAATAAAGAATTTAATAGAAAAACCCATGTATTTGAAAGGGGCAACTGGAAGGTGCATGGCAAAGAAGTATTACCAGGTATTCCGGAAGCGTGGAATCGATTTCCTGAAGATGCTCCTTCTAATCGCCTAGGGTTTGCAAAATGGCTGGTGAGCAAAGATAATCCGCTCACAGCGCGTGTGATGGTAAACCGCTTATGGGCACAATTATTTGGAACCGGTATAGTGGAGACCCAGGAAGATTTTGGATCTCAGGGCTTTGCTCCATCCCATCCTGAATTACTTGATTGGCTGGCACAGCAATTTATGAACGAACATAACTGGAGCATCAAAAAGCAGCTTAAACAGATCGTGATGTCTGCTACCTATCAACAATCCTCCAAGGTTTCCCCTGAATTACTGCAAAAGGATCCGGGGAATTATTTACTGGCCCGAGGCCCAAGGGTGAGACTTAATGCAGAACAAGTTCGTGACCAGTCACTTGCGGTCAGTGGTTTGCTAAGCAAAAAGATGTTAGGACCTAGTGTTATGCCGCCTCAACCCGAAGGAGTATGGCAGGTAGTATACAGCGGCCTGGAATGGAAAACAAGTGAAGGGGAAGATAAATACAGGAGAGCACTATACACGTTTTGGCGTAGAACAAGCCCTTATCCCTCCATGACTACATTCGACAGTCCCAGCCGTGAATTTTGTGTTCCCAGGAGATTTAATACAAACACACCACTCCAGGC
>JALZND010000482.1:957-2948 GCA_030857845.1 Bacteroidota bacterium
ATTGGAAGAACAGCTTAAAAATGGTTATAGATTGGCCATGCTCAAGGAAATCGATGTAAAAAAACTTAAAGAGCTGAAGCTTCTTTACGACGATGCCCTACAACATTTTAAAGATGACCCCAAGGCCATCAGGGAATTGACTGGCCATGATGACATTGCGTTGGCTGCATTAACCATAGTTGCCAACACCATTATGAATCTAGATGAATTTTTAACTAAATCATAAGAATATGGATATTCTTCAGGAATTACATTTTAAAAAACTGCAGCTTGAAACCCGGCGTCATTTTCTAAAAAAATGCAGCTCTGGTTTAGGTGCTATTGCTCTTGGTTCCATGATGGGATGTAATCCATTTTCTTCAAATAAACCCGGAAGCTCGCCTGGAGCAATAATAAATCATGATATGAAAGCCCAGCTTTCACATTTTGCCCCCAAAGCGAAGAGAATAATATATATGCATATGGCAGGGGCTCCTTCACAGCTGGAATTATTCGATTATAAACCAGAACTTATAAAACTTCATGGTCAAAATTGTCCGGCCTCGCTATTGGAAGGTAAAAAGTTTGCTTTTATTGAAGGTACACCAAAGATGCTGGGGCCACAGGCCCAATTTAAGAATTTTGGACAGTCGGGGACTATGGTATCAAATCATCTACCCCATTTTTCCACTATTGTAGACCAGGTGGCAGTCATTAAATCCATGCATACGGATCAATTTAACCATGCTCCCGCACAGCTCTTTATGCTTACGGGTGGCCCAAGATTGGGAAGGCCCAGTATGGGTTCATGGATTACGTATGGACTGGGTTCAGTAAATGAAAACCTGCCCGGTTTTATGGTATTATTGTCTGGAGGAAAAGCGCCAGACGCCGGCTCAAGTGCATGGGGCAGTGGATTTCTGCCCTCCGTATACCAGGGAGTACAATGCCGTTCTGAAGGAGATCCCGTAATGTACGTTTCTAATCCTGATGGGATGAGCAGTAATTTGCGAAGAAAAACACTGGATGCTATCAACGAAATTAATAAGCAGGAATATGAGCAAATGGGGGACCCGGAAACACTGACGCGGATCTCACAATATGAAATGGCTTATAGAATGCAGACGTCCGTACCTGATGTGATGGATATTTCCAAAGAACCTGATTATATTCATGAGATGTATGGCACCGAACCTGGAAAATCTTCTTTTGCGAATAATTGCCTCCTGGCCAGAAGGCTTGTGGAAAGAGATGTGCGATTTGTGCAGCTTTTTGACTGGGGATGGGACTCCCATGGCACTGATAAATACACTGCATTAGAAGATGGATTTAGGGATAAATGCCGGCAGATAGACCAACCAATGACTGCACTTGTTAAAGATCTACATCAAAGAGGTCTTTTGGATGGAACACTGGTGGTTTGGGGAGGAGAATTCGGAAGAACACCTATGCAGGAGAACAGAAGTGGCAAAGAAATGCCCTTTACCGGTAGAGATCATCATACAGAAGCTTATACTGTATGGATGGCTGGCGGAGGAGTGAAAGGTGGAGTAACCTATGGAGAAACAGATGAAATCGGCTATTACGGTGTAAAAGACCGGGTACATGTTCATGACCTTCATGCCACAATTCTTCACCTAATGGGAATGGACCATAAAAAGCTTACCTTTCCATTCCAGGGAAGAGATTTTAGACTGACCGATGTGGCAGGTGAGCTGGTGAAAGGTGTTTTAGCATAATCTATGGAACAGGAAGTATCTGATTTAATAATCTTTTTTGGCAGATTTCATCCATTTTTTTTACATCTACCCATTGGGTTCCTGATAATTGGTGTTACACTGGAAATATTATCCCGGTTTAAAAGGTATAGCCAGTATAAACCTGCAGTAGGTTTGGTGCTTTATTTGGGTGCTGCTTCTGCCTTGGTGGCTGCAGGATTAGGCTATATGCTTGCTCAGGAAGGGGGTTATAATGAAGATTTGCTTTCTATTCACCAATGGTCTGGAATATCT
>JALZND010000483.1 GCA_030857845.1 Bacteroidota bacterium
AAAACTGACCGTTCTTTTTTAGGATGTAATTTGCCATAATATATCCTCCGCTTAAATTTTGGGCACTTATTTGCATTGTTTGAGGGTCGAATTCCGGCCCTTCACCAATGTTGTATTCTGCTTGTATACCAAATGGCTTAGGATATACAACTATGGTTCCAGCTACTCGTCTATCTTTATATTCTGATGCGGCAGTAATGTCCGGGCTTGTTGAAAACAAAGTAAATTTTCCTGTATAACCTTGAATCCCTGGTTCTATTATCTGTCCGTTTTTAAGCTGGAAGGGGTAAGTGAGCCTGGCAACGATATGCCTGTTATCATTTGCTTCAGGCCTATTTGCTGTTTGTCCATTATAAACACCAAACCCAAATACACCATAGTCTCCCGAACCTTTTAAGCCTGAGCTTACCAAATATGAAAATCTTTCCCTAATATGTTCTGGTGCATAATAAAAGAATACACCAAGGTCACGTTCATTTGCTACAGCACTATTTAAAGCGTCATTACGGTCTAAAGGTATCCGATTTTGACTTGACTGGAGGTTTTCAAAGCCAAAGGGAACCTTACTTTGTCCTATCCTAAACCTATATTCTTTTTTCTTGTCCAAAGAGACGTCAAAATATGCATCCCTAATCTGTGCAAAATTTAATACTGATGCCGTAGGTGTACTTGCTAAATCAGGTTGAATATAAATGAATACCCTTTCATGAACCTGCCCATAAATAACAATCCTTGCCCTCCTGATGAAAAAGCCTCCATTGCCACCCCATGATTTATCGCATTGTTCACATTGTAAATCCGGATTTATTTGAAAAAGACCATTGTACCGAATTTGGGTATATCCCCTTATTTTTATTGCATCATACCATTGTTTTTTCGGAGCCTCAACTTTAACGCTATCTTGTGAAATAGCTGGTAAACAAATAATTAAATAAAAAACTGCAATTAAGGTTAACCTTAAAATTGACATCCAATAAACGTTTAAATTTAAGTAAAGAGAAAGATATATAAAATAAATTTAAAGTTACTTCAATGTTATGTAATTGTTAAGTATCATTTTATAATTTAATTTATTTTCGAAAATATTATAAATTTAACATATAATAAGTATTATATTAACCATTGCTTAACTTTAAATTCTACTAATTTATTTGCGACAGTGCATTTTATACATTTTTTGCTATGAAAATGAATTTGATTTAAGGTTTCCATTGCTTAAAAACACTAGATAAATCACATTTTGCATATTATATTTGCCGGAATCCAATTTCTACCTCATGTATAATACTATTTTAATTATCCATTCTTGGACCCGATGGTTTGTCCTGATTTTCGCATTGATTGCCATAATAAAAGCTTTTAGAGGGTGGCAAGGCAATCTTAAATTTGAAAAATCCGATAGTTCTATTGGAGGGATGTTTGTTGGGACAATGCATCTACAGGTTTTACTGGGGTTATTATTGTATTTTTGGTTGAGCCCGGATACAGATATTGCATTTTCAGATTTTGGTGCTGCTATGAAAAACCCAACATTGCGATTTTGGGCTGTAGAACATATTATTGGGATGGTAATTGCTGTGGTGGTTGCCCAGGTTGGCAGGAATAAATCAAAAACGGCCACTGAAGATATACAAAAGCACCGGAAAACATTTATTTATTATTTGATTTCCATCGTCATTGTCCTGCTTAGCATGCCCTATGTAATCAGGCCTTTATTCCGGATTTGATCCTATAGAGCTTGTTTTTGAGTTCTATATAATTATACTGAACAGTTATATTTCTAAATAATGGATCGTAAATTAATCCTCTATATTGCTATGAGTCTGGATGGCTACATTGCAAAGGAAAATGATGATATCGGTTTTTTGTCCATTGTAAATACCCAAGGCGAAGACTTTGGGTACTCTGATTTTCTAAAAAACATTGATACAATAATTTGGGGAAGGAAAACTTATGATAAAGTTTTGTCATTTGGAATAGAATTTCCTCACAGGGATAAAAAGGTATATGTGCTTTCAAACAGTCGCAAGGATAAGGACGAATGGGTTGAATATGTGAGCAATGCCAAAGATTTGATTGAACGGCTAAAAAAAGAAAAAGGAAAAAATATATATTGCGATGGAGGTGGGGACATCGTATTTGAATTGTTGAAATATTCATTGATAGACAACTTAGTGGTATCAATTATACCTCATTTACTGGGAAGTGGAAAAAGGCTATTTAAAGATGGAAGGCCGGAAGAGTCACTCATATTTCAAAAATGTACTACTTACCCTTCGGGACTTGGCAGATCAGTTATAAAACCAAAAGATAATATAGGGTTGGAAAATATTTATTATTACATAAACTTTCTCCAAAAAATTAAGGTGCGGTCATTAAAATATTTTAACCCTAATTGAACTTTTATGACAGGCCAAGGTTCTAAAAATATTACTATTAAACCACTTTTTGTATGGCTTTAGAAGTTGTAAACCCTTTTACAAATAAAAAAGTAAAGGAATTGGCAGAATATACAGACTATAATATCCTTACAGCCATTTCAAATGGAAATGAAGCCTATAAAAGCTGGGGTAAAACTTCTTTTCAGGACCGGGCTTTTTTAATGAAAAAGGCAGCCGCTTTATTGGAGGAAAATAAAATTTCCTATGCCAAAATCATTACGGAAGAAATGGGAAAAACAACCCGTGAGGCTATTGCAGAAATTGAAAAATGTGCATTGGTATGCAACCATTATGCCAACCATACCGCCATTTACCTTGAAGATGAAAAGGTGAAATTAGGTGATAAAGAAGCTATTATTTGTTATGAGCCGTTGGGTATCATATTCGCAATTATGCCTTGGAATTTCCCCTTCTGGCAGGTTTTTAGATTTGCTGCCCCGACGCTTATGGCAGGAAATGGAGCCCTTCTAAAACATGCTTCCAATGTTCCTCAATGT
>JALZND010000484.1 GCA_030857845.1 Bacteroidota bacterium
TCCCTGGTGCACGTCGAGGTCTACAACAAGGATCTTTTTGGCTAATCCTTTATCCAAAAGATACCTGGATGCTATTGCAATGTCATTTAAAATACAGAACCCCTCTCCCCAGCTTGGATATGCATGATGTGTTCCTCCACCAATATTGAAACCTATGCCTAAACTCAATGCCTGCAAAGATGCCAATATGGTTCCTGCCACTGTATTTCTTGACCTTAAAACCGATTTTTCATTGATAGGCAACCCAATCTTCCGTATTTCTTTAGGCCCTAATGTGCAGCTTTTCAAGTGATTCCAATATTCCAGGGTATGCACTTTTAAAATATGGTCCTCATCAACTATACCAGGGTCCACCAATTGAATTTCATCTATGCTCCCATCGTACAAAAGCTGTGCTTTGAGCAGTTCATATTTGGCTATCGGAAACCTATGACCTTCCGGCAGCTTGTAAAGGTATTGATCTGAAAATGCTATTTTTAGCACTATGGTTTACCAGGTTATTTTTTCTTTGTTGAGGAATGCTGCTATACCGCTTTTGCAATCTTTTCCAGACCTGGCTTGGGCATTGATTTCAGTAGCGTACTCAAGTCCACCTACCAATCCAAGGGAAGGTACTTCTGCTATTAATTTTTTGGTATATGCCATGGACTCTCCAGAGTTGCTGATGCAAATCTTCTGTACGAAGTCAAATACCTTTTCCTCCAGTTCATCGGAAGGCACTATGTAGTTTATCAATCCCCAGTTTTTTGCTGCTGTTGCATCAATCAGGTCGCCACTCAACAACATCTGCCTGGTTTTTGCCTCTCCTATTTTCCTTATCAGGAAAATGCTAACTATTGCTGGCACAAATCCGATCCGCACCTCTGTATACCCAAATTTAGCTTCTGGCGCAACAAAAGAAAAATCGCAAACAGCTGCCAATCCACATCCACCTGCTATGGCATGTCCCTGAACTTGGGCTATTACCACTTTTCCCATAGTATATATTTTTCTGAATAGCTCCATTAGGTTTTTAGAATCATCTAAATTTTCTTCATAAGAGAATTCCTGCAATTTCTGCAAATAAGCAAGATCGGCGCCCGCACAAAAAGTATTGCCTTCAGCTTTTAATATGATGGCTTTTACCTCAGTATCTTCCTCTGCGGTAGTTAAAGCTTCCCTGAGTTCTTTCACAAGCTCATAACTCAATGCATTTCGCTTTTCAGCTCTGTCAAGTGTTATAATTGCTATCCGTTCCTTCTTTTCATATATTATATTTTCCATAAATGCTATCAATTTCTTTAAAATTCAACTATTAAAGCTCCTGACTTTCTTGTAGAATGATAAGCCATGCCTAATTGTTTGGCTTCTGATTCAAGTTTCTTTGCTACACCTGCATTGTTACTTCCGTCAATAACCAGCGTCATTACTTTAAAATTTCTTATGACAGATTTTAAATTCTTCTCGGTGTTGTTTTTCAATACTAAATAATCTGTTTCAATGGTTGGCAAATTATCCTTAATATTGTTCAATGATTTATTTAAAATCACTACCTTTTTGCCATTCCATACCAAAAAGTCGGCTTCATCAGTTTTCTGAACAACCAAAATATTGAGGCCTTCATTAGGCCCTTCAACTAATAATGTATCTAACTTAAATCCCCTCGCCAGCCTATAAGGTGTTATATGGTAATTGATTTTTGAAGGAGATTTTCTTAGGTCATCATCTATATAAGAACTTAGAAGATCCCCATCTATAAAATCAATGGCAGTATGATTGTTTATATTATAAAAAACAATCTGCTTTTGATTTTTATTCGCATAAACATCATTAATGTAGGCAATAAAAAAAATCAAAACAGCAAAAAAAGATCCTAAAAGGTGAGAAAACTTTTTATGATGTATAAACAAGACAAACGAAAAGATGAACAAATAAAGCATCATGGTTTGAAACCAATCAATCGATATTCCTTGTATAATATGATGTGGCAAAAATTCCAGGGCAAAAATTATTTGGTTCACCAGCCAAATAATTTTTTCTAAAATGAAGGCAAATACATCGGAAATATATGGAACAAATTCAAATGCCAATAAGGCAAGCCCGGTACTAAGGATCAAAAATGCTGCAGGGATCACTACAAGGTTGGAAAGGAAAAAATAAAGTGGAAATTGATGGAAATAATAGATGCTTAATGGGAAAGTAGCTAGCTGTGCAGCAAAAGCAATACAACAAAGGCCCCAGATTTTATCTACGATCTTACTCTCCGGATTCACCAAATGATAAAATCTTGGGAATAGGTAAATGATGCCCGTTACTGCCAAAAATGAAAGTTGAAAGCCTACAGAAAATAAATATAAAGGATCGTAAGCCAATAAAATCACGGCTGCAATAGCCAATGAATTATAGATATTGGTTTGTTTGTTATTTATTTGTGATAGAATGATCACCGAAAGCATGGTCACGGCCCGAAATACAGAAGCAGGCATTCCAGTAACGCCTGCATAGACCCAAAGAAGGCTAAGTGCCAGAAGGGCAAAGATGATATTGCCACTTTTTACTTTTCTTATCCACCCAAACAATTTAAGGACTACCAGATAAATCATCCCCACATGAAGCCCTGAAACCGCCAGTACATGCATAGCCCCTGAGGCTGCATATGCTTGTTTTGTTCCTGGATCCAGCTCATTTTTTACGCCCAGTATCAAAGCCAAAGCAATTGCCCGCTCCCGGGGCCCATGGATATGTTCATAAAATATACGGATAGCATTTTTTCTAAGGGTTTTTATATAATAGGATATCCCCTTTACAGTTTCCCCGGCTACTAAACTATAATCGTCAGGTTTTAAAAAATGCTGAAAATAAATTTGTTGATTTTGGAGGTATTGCCTATAATCAAACTCCTCTGGATTGGCAGGGGCCGGAACCACGTTTGGAGGGCCTTTTATCATAATAA
>JALZND010000122.1 GCA_030857845.1 Bacteroidota bacterium
GGCTTGATTTAAACGATACCACATAAATGAACTTTTGTTATGATGGTCTAATGAGGGCTCGGGTTGATTGGGAGGAGAAAACTATGGAAATTGACAGCTTTGAAACCAATAAACTTCCCCACAGACCTTTTTGGCCACCCTTCTACACAAGAACCAAGGCTATACTCAATTACATATCCGATACAGAGGACAGTATATCATTTCACGTTCACGACTTTGGGGATTCTATCCAGTTTAGTTTGTACATACACAACGAGTCGGTAGAGTTTTTTGGAAATATACCCACTTACAATTCATTATCCCGAACTGATTATAGTGATCAATTTTCAAAGTATGATTTATGGGTCAACAAATCAGACTATTTGCCCTATCGAATAAAAAGGGATTTACCACATGATATAAGTGTTGAAGCTTGTAGAGAGGTAAGTCTAAATAAGGAAAAGTTAGAGGATTTTATCGCTTCATCATATTTCCCTGACTATCCTCTTCGAGAGAAGAAAAATTCTTCGAATAATATTGACCTTATAGGAAAGGTAGCCCCTGATTGGACCCTTAATGATGCGGACAACAAAACAATTGGGTTAAAAGATTTGAAAACCAAAATAGTGATGATACAACTTACTGGTATTGGTTGTGGACCTTGTTATGCTTCTGTTCCATTTTTAAAAAAGCTAGTTGATGAGTATAAAAATAAAGATTTCGAATTTGTGAGTATTGAGACCTGGTCTTCAAATTTAACTACGATTCTTAATTATCGAAATAAGAACCAGTTAAATTATAAATATCTAAAGTCAAATGAAGATATTAAAAAGCAATATCAAAATGAAGGTGAAGGTGTTCCTCAATTTTACATTCTTGACCAAAACCGCGTAATTAGAAAGGAAATAAAAGGGTATAATGGTGAAGTCACCGATATGGAAATCCGAGATTCAATCGAAGAATTATTATAATTTAAACGCATAACGTTTAACTGACAAGAGAAAAGCCCTGCATAAAAAGCCCATACATGCGATGATGTATCGGGCTTTTTGGTTAGTCGGCTAAATGTTGCTCTGAAGATCAAATTTTATCTGTTGGGAAGTAAATTTATCCCCTCGACCTGTGGCACACAGGATGAAACATAGACCTCGGCCTGTGGATAAAGATCTCATGGGTCAGGTCTATGCCACCATTGCCGCAATCAGTGAAGGTGGTACGGACCGCGATTTTTTAAATCGCTTCCAGGCTGGATGGTTTAAAACAGGGCTTATTACGAGGGGAGGGTGATTGTGCAGGGTTTACCGATGAAGTACAGGCTTTTTCCTGGATTTCTAAGTTAATAGCAATTTAAAAAATCGCTCTCCGAGGAGGGGGCTACTGTTCTCCCCAGACCACAGTTTTTCTTTTATAATTTTTCATGCTATCCCCACGGCCTGTGGCACATAGGATGAAACATAGACCTCGGCCTGTGGATAAAGATCTCATGGGTCAGGTCTGTGCCACCATAGCCGCATTCAATGAAGGCGGTACGGACCGCGATTTTTTAAATTGCTTCAAGGCTGGATGGTTTAAACGGGCTTATTATAAGGGGAGGGTGATTGTGCAAGTTTTATCCATGAAGTACAGACTTTATCCTGGGTTTCTGGTTATCAGCGATTTAAAAAATCACTCTCCGAGGAGGGTCTACTATCCTCCAGACCGCATTTTTCTTTTTTATAAATTTCAAGCAGTATCAAAACTATTCCTGAATTTATAAGTTTGACGGCTGAGGCTTAAAATCCGTTATTATCAACTTGGATTTTTGATTATATAATTGAAGTATTTGTATCTTTCCACATTGGAGTTTGATGTTTTTCTGATATGATCTTAAGAAGAAACTTAAAATTTAGCGTAATACTCCACTATACATGGAGAAATCTCCTGTATTATATATCACTTTCCACCTTCCTTGTGGTGATTCATGATTACTTTGGAATTGTTGTACTGGAATCCCCCTCCTATACCATTTCAGCCTTAGGTATAGCACTTGCCATTTTTTTGGGTTTTAAAAACGACCATGCATATGATAGGTGGTGGGAAGCCAGGAAAATCTGGGGCTTATTGGTGAACTATAGCCGTGCCTGGACGAGACAAGCAACAACTTTTATCATTCCAACCGGACAGCAGGAAATAGAAGAAGTTAAAAAATTTCAAAAAATGCTAGTATACAGGCACATAGCCTTTGTACATGCCTTGAGGGTTTTCTTACGAAAGAATCACGAATACAACAAGACAGAACAAGTAGAACTCTATCAGGACCTTAACCTCTATTCTGATTCATCGGCGTTTATAAGTTTAAATGAATATCAGATATTTCGGTCTCAGGACAACCCGCCTAATTCCCTGATCCAAAAGCAGGGGGAAGACCTTCAATTTGCCTTTAAAAAAGGATGGCTCAGTGACTATAGATTTGTTAAAATGGAAGAAACCCTTGTTGATTTCAATGATATTCAAGGAATGTGCGAACGGATAAAAAACACTCCCCTTCCTAGGCAATATACTTTTTTTTCCAGGATATTTGTATTAATTCATTGCACCCTCTTGCCAATGGTATTCATCAGTGATATTGGATGGATGACAATCCCTATATCATTGGCAGTTTCCTTTGTATTTCTAGCATTAGATCTTATTGGAGAAAGGACAGAAGACCCATTTGAAAACAGGTTGGAAGATACACCCATGACTTCATTGGGCCTTACCATCGAAACAAATCTAAAAGAACAATTAAAAGAGAGCAAAGAAACCTTCCCCCCAAAATACAAAGCAGAAGATGGCATTCTTTTTTAAGAGAAAAGAGGAGGCAAATGGAGGTTGGCCTTTAGCGGTTCGCTTTTATGGGTTGGCTAATAGTGGCAGTGCAGTGTCAGAACTGCCCGTCAGCTACTTACTTTCACTGATCACCTTAAAAGTAAGCGTCAGTTCCCTCCGCTGTTCATTTACCCGGTAAGTTTATGTTTTCCTTTTTAGGGATAGAGTCCCTTCTGGTATATCTTCGCCTTTGCAGGTGTTATCACTTACAAATGCAAACATCTACTCGTACATCTCCATATATAAAATGTTCAAGAACATTTGGGTGATGGCTCTGAAGATCAAATTTTATCTGTTGGAAAGTAAATATCCTAAAATCTCTTTGTACCCCTGATAAAGTATGTGATAGCATAATTTTCCATAAATATGAAAATGATTAGGCATTATAAGGTTGATTGAAAAGAAAATTTTAAAATTAAACTTATCAAAATATATATATTAAAATTTTCAATTAGAGGAACTTAAAACATTATTGAAATTGTATGGTATTCTACTGTTCATTAGTAGATGCCATACTTTTTTGTTTTAATATTTTTTTATGATTTTACTTTTTGAATTTTCTTTGCCTTTTAAGGACCCCGTTTTAATTTTTTGTCTTGTTCTTTTAATTATTCTACTTACCCCTATCTTATTTAAAAAAATCAAATTCCCAAGCATTGTAGGATTGATCATTGCAGGAGTAATTATTGGTCCTTACGGGTTCAATTTGTTGGTTAGGGATGCAAGCATTGAATTATTTGGTACTGTAGGGCTATTATATATTATGTTTATTGCAGGCCTGGAAATAGATCTCGCCGACTTTAAATTAAACAAAAATAAAAGCATCGTTTTTGGTATCATAACATTCACCGTCCCGATGGTCCTGGGTATTGTTGTTGGGATTTATGTTTTAAATCTGGGAATTGTTTCTTCTGTACTTTTGGCCAGTATGTTTGCCTCCCATACCTTATTGGCATATCCTATCACGAGCGGTTATGGGATCAATAAAGCAGAATCTGTAAATATTACTGTTGGTGGGACAATTATTACTGATACTGCAGCCCTTATGGTGTTGGCAGTAATAGCCGGTGCAGCCGAAGGTGATTTGAATGCGCAATTTTGGATAAGGCTTATAATATCATTTATAGTTTTTGTAGCTGTGATTTTTTGGGTTGTTCCATATATTGCCAGGTGGGCATTTAAAAAAATAGATGGAGAAGGAGAATCGGATTTTATATTTTCCCTTTCGGTAGTATTTGGTGCAGCTTTTCTTGCTGAGCTTGCAGGTGTAGAAGCTATTATTGGCGCATTTCTATCAGGCCTGGCTTTGAACAGGTTTATTCCACATACTTCGCCATTGATGAACAGAATTGAATTCGTGGGCAATACCTTATTTATACCTTTTTTCCTGATAGGAGTAGGGATGCTTGTGGACGTAAGGGTCCTGGTGCAAGGTTTTGATGCCTTGTATGTGGCCTTAGTAATGATTATAGTTGCTATTGCTGCTAAATGGATTGCTGCTTTCATCACCCAAAAAATATATCATTATTCAATTGTAGAAAGGAACCTGATATTTGGGCTGAGCTCTGCCCAGGCAGCAGCCACACTTGCAGTGGTTTTGGTAGGATATAATATGGAAATTTTCAATGTTAATGTTTTGAATGGAACCATTTTGATGATCCTTGTAACCTGTCTTACCAGTTCATTTATCACAGAAAAAGCTGCAAAAACGCTTGCCGACCTGCAAAAAGAGATAAAACCTAATGTTGATAAAATTCAACAGAAAATACTGGTACCTATATCTGACCCCGAAACCATCGAGGACCTTTTAGACCTTGCGGTAATGTTAAAAGACCCTCCTTCAGAGGAGCCAATTTTTGCATTATCGGTTGTAAAAGATGATACAGAAGCTACAGAAAATTTATTGACCAACCAAAAAATATTAGAAGATGCTGTTAAATATGGGTCCTCATCAGATAATCAGGTAAGGCTAGTTTCAAGGATAGACACCGATACTGCACAAGGTATTTTAAGGTGCATCAGGGAAATGTTAATAACAGATGTAATTTTAAGTTGGGATGGGAAACTAAATAATCAGACACATTTTTTTGGAAAAGTCCTGGGCAACCTTCTGCTCAAGTCAAATCAAAACCTTTTTATCTGCAGAATCAATATTCCCATAAATACCATAAGGAAAATTGTAGTGGCAGTTCCAGCTATTATTGAGGAAGAAGAAAGCTTTGAGCAATCGGTTTTAAAAATAAAAGCTTTGGCAAAAGAAATGGGGGCTGACCTACACTTTTTTGCAACTTCAGCAACTAATGCCAGGCTTAAAGAAGTTATTGAAGCTTCTAAACCTGCTGTGGAAAGCCATTATAAAGAATTCGATGACTGGGAGGATTTTTTGATCCTTGCAAGAGAGCTGCAGGAAGACGATTTATTAATTGTGATCAATTCCAGGAAAGGTGCTATATCCTATAATCCCATTTTTGTTAAAATCCCTGAACTACTATCTAAATATTTTAATGATTTTAATTTTATAATGATATATACGGCACAAGATGTAAATGCTGAATTAGAAACTAAAACCCTTGATCAACATAAAGATAACAATCAAATGAATATAACCAGCAAACCACAAAAAAAGCTTTCCTTTTTGAGGAACCTTGTAGGGGGTAGGTAGCTTTTAAAATGGCATATTTATTTTCCTGCTCAGTGTCTGCAAGTATTTTTTTAATGGTGGTGGAATAAATTGATTAAGTTAAGAATTAATAATCCTTCCTTAGATTTTTAATACTTGACCATGAATGAAAAGTGCAGGAAATTTTACCTCAACCAGATGCTTGACATCTTTTATCTTTAGCAGGTATTCCTTTGATCAATTATATTATTAGAATGAGCTTCATTAGGTTTTAAATATGTACTGGATGTTTATTTTTGATGATAACAAATATTATTGGGTTAAAACCCATCAATCTTATAAATTTGCGGTCACCTTTGAGGGTGCGTCAGCATTTATTGTGAATATTTTTTAACATGATCGTCTATATAGGTAATAAATTATCCAAACATGGTTTTACTCCTACCACGGTAGATACCATGGGAGAAAAACTAAAAGAAAGCTATCCTTTAGAATCTGTCTCTGACAAAAGGAATAAGGTACTCCGGTTCCTTCACATTATTTCCGTCATAATCTTCAAAAGGAAGAAAATAAAGTTAATACTAATTGATACTTACAGTACTACCAATTTCCTTTATGCACTGGCAGCGGGGCATTTGGCTTATACTTTTAAAATCCCCTACATTCCAATACTTCATGGCGGAAACCTTCCACACAGGCTCGTAAACAATCCCTGGTTATGCAAAAATCTGTTTGGGAATTCATTTAACAATGTTTCGCCATCTACATTTTTGTTTAAAGCATTTAAAGATCATGGATATAAAGTAGTATATATACCAAACAGTATTGACCTTGAACTATATCCTTTTAAAAGAAGGGAAACTTTAAAACCCAGTTTACTTTATGTACGTTCGTTCCATAAAATTTACAACCCGGAAATGGCAATAAACGTACTTCGGGAGGTTTCAAAAATTTATCCTGAATGCAGGCTCTGCATGGTAGGGCCTGATAAAGATGGAAGTTTGGAGCGGGTAAAAGCTTTGGCCTCTAAAATGAACTTGTCAGACAAAGTAAATTTTACAGGTCAATTAACCAAAGGGGAGTGGATCAAGCTTTCAAGGGATTATGATATTTTTATCAACACAACAAATTTTGACAACCACCCGGTAAGCGTAATTGAAGCAATGGCCCTTGGACTGCCTGTAGTTTCTACTAATGTGGGCGGTCTTCCATTTTTAATCGATAATGAGGTAGATGGAATACTTGTGCCACCTCAAGACCCCGGTACATTCTCAGATGCTGTAATTGCTTTATTGCAATCCCCTGAGAAAGCCCTGGTCCAAGCAGATAAAGCAAGGTTAAAAGCGGAAGGTTTCCATTGGAACAAGGTGAAAATCCAGTGGAAAGAAACTATTGATGCAGCCTTAAATACAAATTAATGTTGGCAATCCTGGGGTAATATATTGCTTAAAATGTTCAAGGTTGATTTTTATAAATATTGGATTTAATTTTAGATTATGTCATTTTTTGAAACTTTATTAAAATTACAAGGATTTCCTATTGATGAAGCAAAACAAAAAATTGCTGAAGTCAGCAAGCTCAGCCATGAAGGACTGGTAAAATATCAGGAAGAGCGTAAATGGGAAATGTTGGACTTTCATTACAAAACGAACCCCTTCTATAAAAAGAAATGCAAAAATGGCATCCCTGCAAGTTGGGATGAAGTGCCTATAATGAAAAAAAAGGAACTTCAGGTACCAATAGAAGCCTTCCTGAACCCTCAATATACATTAAAACAAGTTTATACCAGCAAAACATCCGGGTCAACGGGTGTACCCTTGATTTTTGCAAAAGATAAATTTGCACATGCCATCTCCTGGGCAATTATTTTACAAAGGTATGGAGTGCATGGAATCCATGCTGGAGATAAGCAAGCAAGGTTTTATGGGATTCCACTACAAGGAATACCTTATTATAAAGAAAGGCTTAAAGATTTTTTAGGAAACAGGCTACGCTTTATCGTTCATGATCTTTCTGACAACGTATTGCTGAAATTTATTGAAAAATTTGAAAAGGTCCCCTTTAAGTATCTCTATGGCTATACAAACTCCCTCAAGCTGTTCGCACAGATCATTGTGAAAAACAATTTGGTCCTTAAGGATATTTGCCCCACAATAGAATGTTGTGTGGTTACCTCGGAGGTATGTACGCCTGAAGATAAAATCTTACTAAAAAAAGCTTTCGGAGTTCCCATTTTGAATGAATATGGTGCTTCTGAGCTGGGCATCATTGCATTTCCTGATAAAAACCATGATTGGAAAATTTCTGACGAAGAATTTTTTGTGGAAATTTTGGATGATCATGGAATCCCTGTAGAAAGAGAACAGGAAGGACGGATCGTACTAACATCCCTATATAATAAAGCTATGCCTTTTGTGCGGTATGAATTGGGCGACATTGCCTCAATCAACAAAACAGATAAAGGGAAATTCCTTAAAAATCTTCATGGTAGGCTGAATGATACAGTTAGGTTGCCTAGTGGAAAAATTGTTCCTGGATTTACACTATATTATGCATCAAAAGCCTTGATGGCAAATATGAAAGGGTTGAAAGAATACAATATCAAACAAACTGCAATTGATACAATAGAGTATGACATCGTTGCTGAAGCAGATTTTGACGAGAAACTTGTAGAAATGATTGAAAAAGTAACTTATAAATACCTGGAGCCGGGTCTTAAAGTTAAAGTAAACAAGGTCGATGCTATCAAAAGAACTGCTGCTGGAAAATTTAAGCATTTTCAGTCATATATTGATTCGCCTGAAATTGTGGCAGGAAAGCCATAATTCTTCCTATATTATAAACATGCGTCATAGATGAAACATCTGCCGCATTATTTTTTTAAATGAATTTAAACCAAATCGCCTAATATCCCTTTAATATCATAGAATAGCTTACCTGAACAAAATTGTGCATTTTTTTTATTTTATTAAAAAATATCCACACTACCCTATTGCTAAGTGCATGATAAAGATATGTTATAGCTGAAATTTCAATAAAAACATTTTCATAAAAAATTAATAAATCTTACATATTTAATAAGCAGGTATGAAATTTGAAACTTTAACAAATAATCAAAGTAATGTTAGTTTTATGTATTAGATATAAAAAGTGAAAAGAACAGATAAAGAATATTTAAATAATTTATATAACATGAGTCCGGAGGGTATTAACGATATGTCGCCCGATGATATTAAAGAGCTCATAAATGATTTACAAGATCAAAAATTTGAACTTGAAATGCAAAATGATGAATTGCGCAGGGCTCACCTGGAAATTGAAGAATCTAGGAACAGGTACTATGATCTTTTTGATTTCGCACCAGTAAGTTATTTCACTTTAAATAGGGAAGGCATCATCACAGAATTGAACCTTTCGGCAAGCAGGATGCTCGGTGTTGAAAGAAGGAACCTTTTAAATAAGTCAATTTTTAATTTCCTGGCAGATGATTGTAAGCTTTATTTTGAGGCCTACCTGAACAAAATTTTTAATACCAATACAAAACAAGTTTCGGAAATTAAGCTGGTAAGTAAAAAAGGCACTTTAATATATGCTCAAACGGAAAGCATTACTGTTTCCAATGGTTTTGACTCAGTAATGAACTGTCGTACAGCCGTTATTGATGTAACTAAAAGAAAGCAAACAGAAGAGGCATTGCAGGAAAGCCAAAATTTCATTCAGAGCATATCGGCTGCCACGCCATCTATCATTTACCTATATGACATAGAAGAACAAAAAATTGTATATATAAACAGGGCATTTGGAACGATACTAGGG
>JALZND010000485.1 GCA_030857845.1 Bacteroidota bacterium
GGTAAGCACTGTATGTAATAAAATATTCATCCTCTATTTTAGTAATCCTGGCGTCTTCCAGTCCGCCGCTTTCATTTTCTATTAATGCAGGTATGTTGGCACCATCAACAAATGTATCGTCTTTATCACAAGGCATCATTGCCGGAGATGGATCTATTCGCCAGTCGCTGAGTCCGTCTTTGCTTCTGGCAATTCCAAGAATGGACATGCCGTTTCTAAGATGTGAACGAAACAGCATCAGCACTTCATCTTCAAATTGAGTAATGCCGGCATTGTGTACAGTAACCACCTGCAAATGAGGTTGTGTCCAAATTTTGTTTACGTCGTGACAGGTAACAACAGGATTCTTTTCATACCGATGCACAATCTTTTTAAGATTGATAGTTTCATTTTTCCCTTCGACAATAATCGTTTTTTCCATTTAAAATTCTTTGATGGAGTTATATGACTGTAAACTCAATAATGCTTCTATAGTAGATTCGGCACCGGAATTCTGATTGATTTCTGTTCCAGATTTTATTCCATCGTAACAACGACCGGTTTCAGGATGATACATAATTGTTGAAGCTGTATTTTTTCCAGACAACCAGGAAACCCATTGAAAGGCGGACTCCTTATATTTCTTATTCCCTGTTTGTTTATAAGCTTCCACACAAGCGTATACAATAGGTCTGATACCGTAAGCAATTTGCGGAAATACTTTTTCATTCAGAACGACAACAGTTTGATTATTGGATTGGACAGTCATCATTTCAAGGAGACCCTTCTTTTGTAAGTAAGGAAAGAAAGAATCAATTTCATGCAATGCAGCTTTTGTATAAATATTTTCTTTAAGCAGTTTCCCGGTTAAAAGCAAAGCATAGCTTTGAGTATTGCCATATGCATGCCATAGATTTTCCCAGCTCAGAAACATTCCTTCCAGT
Organism: Bacteroidota bacterium; assembly: GCA_030857845.1. Classification (GTDB taxonomy): domain Bacteria; phylum Bacteroidota; class Bacteroidia; order Cytophagales; family Cyclobacteriaceae; genus JALZND01. The sequence goes on from JALZND010000485.1 coordinate 924, forward strand.
GGACCATTCTTAATTTGCATTTTTAGTATGCCATCTGCAAGTTGCTTCATCGGTATTTTAATTGTAGTATCCCCGCTGCGTTGGTAGTAATGATTCAATCCTATTAATAAAACGGAGGCCTGGTCAGTAGCTGATTCATAAGGCAGGTTGGTAGCAATGGAAACTCCTTTGATTTGCTTATTGCTTTGTTTAAGACTTGAAAGATAGACTTTGATTTTATCCAGCAATAAATTGACGGCTGCTTTCATCCTTACTGCTAATGCTGGATTTTGAATTTCCATAATTGGCAAAGCTTTTTCAAGAGCCCATAAGGCACGCCAGGACCACCAGTTTGGTTCTGCGACACTGGTTTTATAAGTAGTGTTGATGGATAGATCCTTCCACATAAAATTATTGAACCACCCGTTTTTGTTTTGCATATAAAGCAAAAATTCAATTAATGGGATCAAATGATTTGATAATTCTTTTTCTCCTGAAAATAAAATAACGGCACGGGCCACATCATCAACACATGTAAATCCTTCCAAAGGTTCCACATCATAGCTGTAGTCGGGGTAATTACTATAGATGTGAATTATGCCGGCTTTTCTTCCATTGGGCAGTGTTAAATCTTTGTATAGATAATCGAGGTGATCAAAATTAATTGCTGGAATTTCTCCGGAACTTAATGCTGTCTCTTTTTCATTATGCCCGTTAGCATTGCGATTGTTTTCACAAGCCGGCAATAAAAAAAATACACTTATATAGATAAACAACTTCTTCATATCATCATATTATTTAAAATTTCAGCAACTGAAATAGTAGCAAAACTTGATGCTGAATCTGACATGGCATAAGGAATGATCAAATTTTTATTGTGGATCATAGCACCACAACTGTACACTACATTCGGCACATAACCTTCCCGTTCATCTTCATTGGGAGATATCAGGGGTTCTTTCAATTTGCCAATGATTTTGCCTGGATTGTCAAGGTCCAACAGAACTGCACTGATGGTATATTTTCGAAGTGGCCCGACTGCATGAGTGATCAGCAACCATCCTTTATCGGTTTTAATCGGCGAACCACAGTTTCCCTGTTGTACCAGGCCCCAACCATATTCGGGTTCCATAATAACTTCATAGTTTTCCCAATTGTAAAGATCATCGGATGTCATGATTGTTAAGTTCTCCCCACCTTGCCTGGCCGTCATCATAAATTGACCGGATATTTTTTCAGGAAAAAGAGCAAATCCCTTGTCAGAGACGGCTTTCCCAAACATGGTACGCACTTCAAAATGAATGAAGTTTCTTGTAATAATTAACTGGGGAGTGATTTTATGACCATTGTATGCTGTATAGGTACCTATGTATTCTTTCTTTCCATCTTCATGTGTGAATTCAACAAATCGGACATCTTCCATGCCCATTGATTCTCCTTTGGCACTTGGAAAAATTACCCGTTCACTAATCGCAGTATCTACATTAAATTCGATATCATAATTGGTGTCAACTAATTCGTCCATAAACTTTTGGGTAAGATCATCATATTCTGTAAAAGCATTTCTTTGAAGGTGGTCTGTATATTCTTTTAAAGTAAATTTATCGGGCAGCTTATCAAAAATATTTTGATTCAGATTGCTGATAATAGAAGTTCTTTCTTTGAGTTGGTTTCGATTGTATTCAAAATTCAAATCTTTTTCAGAGCAACTAGTGAAAGCTGTCTCAGACTTTAGAGAAATTTTTCCTTCAGCCGATACGATGCCTTCTCTGAATTCAATAGAGGATATATGACCTTCTCCAACTGAGCGGAGACTTATGATAATTCTTTTTTCCCCTTCATTCAGGTTTTCCTGGTATGGGTGGGGGACAATTGAAGGATTAAATAAAGCTGCCGACTGGATAGAATATTCTTTTGTAAAATAGGCTCCGAGCAGCTTGCTTCTTTTTTCAGAAATGGCAGTGTCTGGTGGAATCAGGAATTTAACCTTTTTGTAATGTTTCAGAAAAGTATGCTCAATATTCTTG
>JALZND010000123.1 GCA_030857845.1 Bacteroidota bacterium
TAAAGTAGATTTATTATTTAACAATAAATATACTTTTAAATTAAATCAAAATAGGAAGTTCAAGGTAGTTTATGGTTCTGAATCATACGTTAACGAACAAATTTTATCTTCTAAAATAGCTTTAGGGAATGCATTCCCTAACCCATTTACCGATAAGATAACAATCCCGTTCGAAATCCCTGCATCTTATGTAAATGTATTGGTACAATTGCAGGTATTTGACATTGCAGGGAAATTGGTAACATCTTTGCAAGCAAAAGAACATACCCATGGTTTCAGAAAAATTATGTGGGACGGTTTGGACCAAAGCGGAAAAAGGTGTCATTCAGGTGTTTATATCTTTAAGATCAATATTGTTGGGGAAAATATAAACCAAGACCTCAATGGCAGGATGATATTGAACTAAAAAAAGCTGCCCACGTATTGATGATAGATATCTAAAAGTAAATTTAATTGATCAGCATGTTTATCAATATGAATCATTTTTTGATGCATTAAAGCATAAAAAATAACATAAGTGCTTTAAGCACATTTTTCTATATTTTTTATTACTTTTATAGTTTAAAAACATTTTTTACTTCGTATATACCGATAATTATTGTTTGTCAATTATATTTTATCAAAAATTATCAATTAAAATCAAGCTATAGTATATCAAATGACATTTGGAAATTCATAATACCGATTTTTAACACCATGGCATCATCTATAAAAACAGCGCTATTATTTCTTTTTTTAATAACCATATTCAATTTGCAAAAAGGGCTTGCCCAAAAGATTACAGCGCCGGAAAATCTTGTAGCTTCCCCTACCTCCCAAAATGAAATAGACCTTACCTGGGACGACAGCAATAAAAACAAAACCTATTATGTTATAGAAAGGTCAGTAGCCAATGAAAATAACTTTCAGGAGGTAGCCGTTTTAAACAATAAGGCTTCTTCTTATTCAGACATGGGCCTTACTGAAAATACGATGTACTATTATAGGGTAAAAGCGGTGATTCAACGTATTTTCAATCAAAGTACAGCTTATTCTAATATTACAATTGCAACTACTTTCCCTGATCCACCTATTGCCCCTACAGATTTAAAAGCAGTAACAAGTTGGCAATCAGAAGTTACGGTGAGTTGGAAAGATAATTCCAACAATGAAGATGGTTTTTCTCTGGAAAGATCGGAAATGAATAGTAGTAATTTTACTAATATTGCAACCTTACCCCCAAATACATCATCATATAATGATAAAAACCTTAAATCAAACACTACTTATTTTTACAGGATTAGGTCATTTAACCTTGGAGGACATTCCACTTATTCTGAACAGGCATTTACAACTACTTATCAATTAGCCCCTACCTTAGACCCTATTCCAGACCCAGCAGCCATACCTGAAAATTCGGATACACAAGAGCTTATTTTAACAGGCATATCAGATGGCGGTGATGGTGGACAAGCTATAACTATAACAGCCACTTCCAGTAACCAGGAATTAATGCCTGATCCACAAATTGTTTATAACAGTCCTGCAAATACAGCAAAATTAAGATATAGGACTAACAGGAATCATTTTGGAACCTCAACTATTACTGTAACGGTTAAAGACGATGGCTCTTCTGAAGGCCCGGTAAAAAACTTTGTTACCCAAAGTTTTAAAATAACAGTTTATGAAATCAATGACCCTCCTACTTTAGATAATATAGCTAAACCTGCAGCTATTTTTGAAAATTCAGAAACACAGACAATTCCATTAACAGGTATTTCTGCAGGGTTTGGGGAAGAAGATCAAACAGTAACAATAACTGCTACGTCCAGTAATCCTGAAATAATTCCGCATCCTGTAGTTAATTATACCAATCCTCAAACAACAGGTACTTTATCCTTTAAACCAGCACCGAACAAATTTGGAAAAGTTACCATTACGGTTACTGTTAAAGACAATGGTTCATCAACCTCCCCCAATGTAAATACATTCCAAAGATCATTTGAAGTTACGGTTCTTTATGTAAATAAAGCCCCAACCATTGATCCGATTGCCAGCCCTTCCGCAATCCAACATTCTTCAGGGGAGCAAACTATGTTATTGACAGGCATAACTGCAGGGCCTAATGATAACCAAAAAATAACTGTTACTGCAACGACAAACAATCCAGGGATTATCAAAAACTTAAGCGTTGAGTACACCAGTCCTCAATCTACAGCAACATTGAGATATTCTCCAGTGCCAGATCAATTGGGTAAAGCAGAAATTACTGTAACTGTTAAAGACGATGGACCAAATACTGCTCCTCATGTTAACACAACTACCAGGAGTTTTACTGTAACAGTTACAGACATTCCCCTAATTGCAAATCAAACATTTCCCGAATATTATACATCTGCTTCAAATGATGTAATTGGTATTACTGTGCATGAAAATATCACTGTAGACAATGTGGAGTTACATTACCGTCCGCTAAATGAAAATGAATGGAAAGTAAAGCTTATAAGTCCAAATGGTTTAAAATATAATGTACCAACACCTGCAGATTCTTATTTTGGGCCTATTGGTATGGAGTATTTTTTCGTGGTTAATGCCAATGGAACATTGCAAGAACAATCCACCGAAGTAAAAACCTATTTGAACTATTCAGGAAATGGGCTGCCTATACCAGATTTAAAATTTGGTGATACTGAGGCCCATTACCAAATAGTAGCCATACCCTTAGAACAATCCAATAAAAGCATTCCTTATGTTTTTGAAGATAATCTTGGCCCATATAATCCTACGCAATGGCGACTTTTTCATTATCTTGATAGTGCTGTGGAATATCCAACCAATTTTAATTCCATAGCACCAGGAAAGGGTTATTGGCTGATAGTAAGAAGGGAAAAAGGGATAGATACTGGTGAAGGATCTACTTTTAAAGTTGACAGGGATTCGCCATTCATAATTAATTTAAAGAAAGGCTGGAACCAAATAGGAAATCCTTATAATATGGATGTAAATTGGTCAGAAGTTTTACAAACAAACAGTAATGTAAGTGGTGTGGGCAAATTGAACGTTTTCGAAGACGGAACACTGAAAGAAAGTGATGTGCTGAGAAAATTCAGAGGAGGATTTGTTTTTTCTGAAAATGAAACAAGTATTTCAATACCCGTTATAATTCCGGTGAATGGAAGGTTTGCTGAAAAATTTTCAGAATCGGTTAAAGAAGATGGCTGGGAGATAAATATGCAAGTTGTTTCATCTGGATCCATCCACTCTTCAGGAGGCCTTGGAATGCGTACCGATGCTTTGCTAGGAAAAGATCATTACGATGAAGCTGCCTTACCTCGCTTTGGCTTCTTAAAACAAGTAAATTTTAATTTTGAACACCCTGAATATTTTTATCCTCATTTTTCAAAAGATATAGTACCTACTGCTGATAATCATATTTGGGAATTCACTGTTCAGTCCAGTAGTCCTGGCGAGCTATTGAGCCTGGAATGGAATACTCCTCAACTTAACGAAGGAAATGATGTCATCTTAGTGGATATTGCCAGTAATAAAGTTGTGGATATGAGAAAACAACTATCCTATTCATTTTCCAGTGGCAAAGACACGAAGTTTAAGGTATATTATGGCGATTCAAAATATTTATTAAGTAATATAAAACCAGAACATGTTAGTTTCGATAAACCATATCCAAATCCCTTTCTCGATAATATAACCTTTTCTTTTGCCGTTGCACCTTCAGAATCAAAAATCCATATTCAATTAACCATTTATGATGTTACAGGAAGGATAGTTGCCACACCAGCTGATAAGGAATATTTATCTGGATTTCATGAAGCTCAATGGGATGGCAGTAATTCTAATGGAAAAAAATTAGCACATGGAGTGTACGTTTATAAAATGACCATCACGGGTGACAATATCCTCAAAGAACATAAAGGCAGGATAGTGCTAAAATAGAAAAATTGGCCCATGAAAATGGGCCTTTTTATTTATAATAAGGTTAATATAGGATGAAAGAAGATTTTACCTTCCTCTAATCATTCTTATTAGAAACCCTATTATAAGTACTATAACTACTACAGAAATTATGGCAACCCAAAATCCTGCTTCAAAAATACTTGCTATAGCATCACAACTTGTAAGAAGCATTGCTGAAGAAATCAATAAAAAAATAAATGTTAGGCGGTTTTTATTCATTTTAAATTTTATTTAGATTAAAAAAAAATATTGAACTTTAAATAATTATAATTATAACCTGAAATCTTTCAAAAATGTTTTAGGACCGAGATTCGATAATTAACCCCTTGACCTATATTTCATTAGTTTAATTATAAACATATTTGATGCATCCAAAACTATTAAAAGAAATTATTGAAGCTGCTGATAGCCAGGGCCAAATGCTGCACACAATTTTAAATGCCGATCCTGCCTTACAAAAATATAAACAAGATCCTCATAGCTGGAATTTATTAGAAGTGGGTGAACATTGCAAGAATATAGAAACTTCAATATTGATTAACCTAATTAAATATCAAGATTTTCCTTCTCGTAATTCGGGAATGAGAGATCACTATAATGCGTTTTTATTAAAGGTTGCCATGAAGGCGGGATTTAGGTTTAAGGTGCCCCCTATTAAAAATTTATTGCCTGTAGGAAATCTTACTGTTGAAGAAGTGGCAGATAGCTGGAGAAAAATAAGAAATGAATTATTAGCTTACCTGGAAGTTTTTCCGGAACATAAAATTAATCATACTGTATTTAAACATCCTCGTGCAGGTTATCTGACTATTGTGCAGACCATTGATTTTATTAATGACCATACCCTGCATCATCAAAATCAATTAAAACGCATTACATCAAATTACAAAAGCTATATCAAATCAAAAATTTAATTTTCATATGTTTCTTAGCCAGGGATAAGGAAAACCATGACACAACCATTGAGCCAAGTGCTACAGCTTAAATATACAAAATTACATATTATTGACTTTTTTATAACACGATATGGATAGTAAAATATAAATTAAGCATATCACTTCAAAACACACAATCATTTTATAAACCGGCTGCTGCTTTAATTTCTGCTGGTATTTCGGTAATTTTTTGAATTGTGGCCCTCCTGTAATATGCCTCAGCACCTTCTGATTGAAGTTGGATTTTTCCTTTTGATAGAGGAACTGTGGTTTCATCAGGATATTTAATCCCGGTGTTTTCTACTACCATAACTACATTTCCATTTACCAGGTGAATGGCTGATGTTCCTAAGGTATATACTTCCATTGTTGTCCATTCATCCTTCTTGCTTTCATAATTTTTTGAACGTTGCTGCCTTACTCCTTGCTGATCTCCTCCTACATCAACTAAAGAAGCGGTAGGGTCCCATTTCCCTTCAGGATCAATTCGTGCCTTGCCAATAGGCCAAATCGTGTAATCATAGTTTGGAACGAGAAAAAGATCCCCACTAGTACTTTCACTTATTTGGTTTTCCAGACCCATCATGAAAACGTGCCAAAGGCCTTCTACATTTTTTCCTGTGCAGTGGTACATAATGCCTACATCCCTTGGCTCTTCTAACCTGGGCTCCCACTTTTCTGACCCCATTTATAATCTACCTTAAAATGGTAATCACTATATTCTTCATTGGTTGTAAGTCCTCCATAGATTTCGCCTGTCACTTTTATAGCTGCTTCACCCTCCATTTGTATAACTTCAAAAACTCCTTTAGGGTCCTGTCTGCCTAAGGGCGTCCCGTTCATGCCGTCCCCTGTTGGTGTACCGGTTGGAAGCCCTGAAACTGAATTATGTGGAACACCCAGCCATTTATACCAATAACTAAGTTCATTGTCCAATAGGTTTATAACTGGATTTTCAGGGTCTTTTGGATCAGGATCTTCTGCGCCAGGGTCTTCTGGTTTATCTGGATCTTCGCCTATTGGTTCATCAATAGGTTCAGGCTCATTTTCGGTCCTATCACAGCTGCTGAAGTAAAATGATGCAATTAAAAATAAAAAAATTAAAAATATATTTTTCATAAGTATTTAAATACATGCTTTTAAACATACTAAGTGACAATATGTTAGTAGCGGTACCTATAAAATTTAAAAAATGCAACAGCTGCCTGTTTAAAAAACAATTTGATGTGTGGCTTTTTATTTTCTCTCGTATAAGTATCTTTAAAAAATACCAAAAAAAATTATTGATTCCGGAGTTAAAAAAATATAGGCTAAAAAAATAATACCTGATGCAAATATACCGCATAATATTCTAGAATTTAAGGAGACATGCAATTAAATAATATTGTTCATATTTATAAATAATGTCTTAATTACTCCCTCAATCCCTTTAAAATAATATAGGGACTATTAATTCTTGTCCCCATATTTGGATCTCTAGATTGATGCTTAAAGTACTTTTGTCAGTTCTTCGGGTTAAACTGCTCTCCCCCCGTTGTCTTTTATAAAGGGTCTAAAAGGTTTTCCTGCCATTAACTAACTACTATTTTTCTATTTGAAGGCACCATTTCCATTTCAATCGGCCAAGATATTCTTGATAAGTTAGTTTCCACCAAAGTCTATTTCCGCTTCTCCTGGCATTGGTAAAGGTACAATTTTTTCATAAAGCCTGTCCAGCAATTTTTGATCCGTAGATGTTTACTATCCATCAATGTCTGCATTTGGTGCTTTCCAAAAGCAAATTGCCCCCTATCGCTACTATCTCTGGTTCAATAAGATTCTTGAAATTGGGCGTCCTTTTCTCGCCGTGGTTCGTGTCCTCACGAAACACCTTTTTAATTAAAATAATAATTAAATAGCCCCAAAGGCATAATCTTTTTGTAATTAAACTTCACACGACGTACCCTATCGGCCTAAAGCCTTCTTCTTTCGCTGAATCAATTATATTAAATAAATTATAATTTTACTTATTTTTAAAGACAGTACCTTGCGATAACGGGAGAGGAGATGATGTGAATTTGGCAATATAGTGGCTCATTCCTAAAAAATATACTCTAAATTAGAATATAAAGCCCGTTTGTTTTGAGAAGTGTGTAAACATCCATATATTTTGGAATATTACTATTCTTTATTAAATAATGAGGTATCTATTAGTTATCTGTCTGTATATGATAATAAGTTCGCTTTACGCACAAAAGAAAGTGAATTTTCCTGAGATAGGCATTGTACAGAATTATGAAAATGATAGTTTACTTCAAGCCCAGGGATACAAATATCTGGTTGAATCTACTCAGAAAATCTTTTCGCCGAAAAATGTCTCCGGGCAACAGTTTCAGGTTCACCTACAAAAACTTAAAATCCTTGACATTCCATTATACGGAAGTAATCTTTTTATTCCAGGGGAGTTAAAAGTAGTTGGTCCGGAAGTTGATGAGAATGCCGTATTGTCTTATGTTGAAGTGGTTTTCCAAAGGGCAAAAGCTACCGGTATTGGAATGGTCCTTTGGGGCAGTGGAGGTTCCCGTCAAATACCTGAAGGGTTCGATCGTAAGGCAGCCAGAATACAATTTGTTTCTATGGCTAAAAAAGTTTCTGCCCTGGCGGAAAAATATGACATTACCCTTGCACTTGAAAATCTGAACAGTACAGAAGGTAACTTTATAAATACCTTGGCGGAAGCTTTTGAAATAGTAAAGGACGTAAACCATAAAAATTTCCGACTATGTGCAGATATTTACCATATGTTAAAAGAAGGGGAATCACCGGAAATAATAAAGAAAACAAAAGGATATTTAGTGTACTGCGAAATTGCTGAAAAAGAAGGCCGTACACCACCAGGCGTCAACGGTGAAGATTTTAAGCCTTTTTTTAATGCCTTAAAGAGTATTGGTTATGATGGAAAGGTAATGTTGGAATGCCGCTGGGAGAACCTGGCAGAACAAGGAGATGTCGCTTACCTTTATCTTCAAGGCCAAATCGAGGCCGTTTATGGAAGATAATTTTTTGAAGTTTGGATGTTTTGTATTCACATGAAAGCTCTGTTTATTTCTGAAGGAAGCTTTAAAATTAAATCAGAAATGGTAAAGATGATTATTTTTTTCAAGCCTATATGATCATGGCATATAGGTTATAATCTTCAGGTGCATAAGAAATACCCCCGTTGTCGAAAGTCTTCCTCAGGGAAACTTTCGACTTTTTATGGATAGCAGGGTCTGTTACCCGGTACCTGCTAAAAGCTTCAATAGAAAAAAACAATATCCAATAACCCTATGTCGCCTGCGTATTTTATTGCACTCGAATACCTGTAATCTTCCGGATTATCTAACAAACCAGCTTGTTAGTTGGACTATTCATCCTTTTGGTCACTACTGATAAAACTGAAGATGAACGATCTGTTCAAATAAAAACCACCTCGTTATACTTAGCCTTTATTATTTCTTACGTGGTAAAACTTATCACTACCAATTTGCTTGAACACGCGTTGATCTCTTTCGAATTGACTGAAATCAATCATTTTCTCATAGTAATACTGGCCATGGCAAATATCATTTTTTACTGTCGATTGTATGTCCTGAAGCATTAAATTAATGAAGAATACTTTAAAGGTAGAGAGGGCAAAGCAAAATATGACTCAGGCTGAACTAGCTGGGAAAGTTCAGGTTTCACGACAAACCATAAACTCTATAGAAATCGGGAAATATGTACCTTCTACACTTCTATCTTTAAAAATTGCTAATGTTTTTAAGATTCGGGTTGACGAAATTTTCACTCTGCAGGATGAAGACTGGAACTAAGGAAGGTTTAATTAAAGACGCTCACTCGTCCTTGTGAAGAATTTCTCGCCGTGGTTTGTGTCCTAGAAACACCTTTTTTATTTCTCTCGCCGTGGTGTGTATCCTCCGAAAACACATTTTTTAATGGTTAGTAGAGACACTAACCATGGCATTAAAGCCGGATTACAAATCCTATGATAAAAGTTCGAGATTTCAAATCACGAACAGCGAAGTTTTAAGCAAATAAAAAAGCTGCCGACAGTATGGGCAACTTTTTGAAAAGAAGATATTTGTTTTTTATCAGCTAGAACCTAACATTTACCATCAGGTTAAACATTGTTCCTAATTGGCTGAAATGATAACCGTCGTAGGTCATTTGAGAATACCGCTGATTGAAAGTTATCAGATTAGATTGTTCTTTAATACGTGCAGGATCATTGATGATATTGGTTCCTTCACCATTCCTGGCCACGAATTTCCACTCAGGCAACCCAGTCCAAGTCAGGGTAAAATCCCCTGCTGGCGCACGCGTGCCGCGTGTGTCTCCTACTTAGATA
>JALZND010000124.1 GCA_030857845.1 Bacteroidota bacterium
TTGTAGAGTTGAAGTGCCGTATATGCTATATAATATTCGGCTTCTATTGATTTTAAATCGTTAGGGTATAAGCGAAGATAATTCTCAAATGCCAATCGGGCCGCAGCAAAATGCTCTTTGTCCAGAAGCTCCAAACCAGTGCGGAAATACTCGTTGTTATCGGTATTTGTATAGGTTTGTTGCGCTTGAAGAAAATGTGAAAAAAATAAAAAAAGGAAGATAAATAATAACTTTTTAATCATATAGGTAACCTAACTTTTCGTATCTATTAACTCTATTCTACATGCAATATTGTAGATTGTAAAACATTATGATACTGCATTTTAATTAATGTTTTTTTAATTTTATGTTGCCAAAATAACTAAAGCTTTTGATAATAAAAGCATTTAACATAAATAAATTATTGGCAAAAACCATAATTTATTATTAAAAAAACCATCTTCCTTAGAGCCCATCAAGTTACAATGCCTTGGATAAAGTAACGAATGAAGTAAAAGAAACAATTAAAAAAAAATAATGAATTATTATTAATGTAAAAGTTTAAATACAAGCTCTTTTAGAATCTGTCCTTCAGAAACATATGAAATATCAACACCTTTAGAATGTAAGTCGGCGGAGCTCAAAAAATGAATATTATCAATAACTTTTTCCATTGGATAATTTTTGGCGGCAAAAATATACTCCTTAATGATGTATGGATTTATTTGCAGAGCGGAAGCTAAACCTCTTTCAGATTTATCTTTTGCATGGTGGATTAGCAAAAGCTTTGTGTAGAATCCGAAGAGCAAAGCTATAATGGGAATAAGCGGGTTGTTCTTTGGGTTTGATTCAAAGTACTGGATGATCTGGTTTACTTTCAAGACATTCCTTGTCCCCAATGCTTTCTGAAGTTCAAAAACATTATATTCCTTGCTGATACCAACCAACTTTTGGATAATATCAGGATTGAGAACAATGCCTGGCTGGAAGTTTATGAGAACTTTATCTATTTCATTTGCAAGACGCTCAAGGTTGTTCCCAATATTATCGGCCAACATTTGCACAGCTTTTGGTTCTATGCCATATCCCTTACTTTTAACAAATGCCTGGATCCATTCCGGAAGTTGGTTTTCATAAAGCTTTTTAGTGGAGACCACCACCGCAAGATTTTCCAGGGTTTTGCCGATAGCTTTTCTACCATCAATAGATTTATATTTATGCGCAAAAACTAAAATGGTAGAAGGCAACGGGTTTTTTAAATAATTATCTAACAACTTCAAGCCTTCCTCTTTCCCAATATCTTGTATTTCTTGTGCTTCTTTTACAATTACTACCTGCCTTTGAGACATCATGGGGTATCTTCTGGCATTGGTAATCACAGTGCTCATTGCCACATCTTTACCATAAAGAACAAGTTGGTTAAAACCTTTCTCAACTTCAGATAGCGCATTTTTCTCAATATAATTGACAATTAAATCAATATAATAAGGCTCTTCCCCTTGCAAAAAATATATGGGGGCATATTGATTGTTTTGTAAATCTTTTAAAACCTTTTCTGGAGTTTGAACCATGACTATAAAATGTTACAACAAAAATAGGGATTATTTTAAATAGCACTTTAGATTTATTGAATTTTATAGATAAAAATATATGTAGGGATATTTTAAAAAAATCTAACAAAAATGATTTCTAAAAGTAAAAAGTTAAAAATCAAAATCTTCATCGAATAAATATAATTATATTTAAACCCGTAACAACTTATAGTTATACCGTTTTAGTACAATTATATTTTCGGGTACTGCTTCAAAATATTCTGATATTATTGCTTCCGGATAAAAATTTGATCAAAATACCCAAAAAACAGCTTAAAATACTCATTTACAAATATTTACTTACAAAATGTAAACGTACAATTTATACTTTAACTGAATTATCATCATGAATTAAAAAAATTATAGTTAACAAATATTAGAGGTTTTCTATATTTGCGCCATAATATTATTAATATGAAAAATTTTATTGAGGAGCTAAGTTGGAGGGGAATGATCCAGGACATGATGCCTGGAACAGAAGAACAATTATCAAAAGAATTAACCACAGCTTATATAGGATTTGACCCCACTGCTGCTTCCCTTCATATAGGAAACTTGGCCGCAATTATGTTATTGAAACACCTACAACTTTCGGGGCACAAACCTATTGCTTTAGTAGGCGGAGCAACCGGAATGATTGGCGACCCTACAGGAAAATCAGAAGAAAGGAACCTGTTGGATGAGCATGTGCTGCGAAAAAATCAGGAAGGGATTAAAAACCAACTAAGCAAATTCCTGGATTTTAATTGTGGTGATAACAGTGCTGAAATTGTAAATAATTATGATTGGTTCAAAGAATTTAGCTTTCTTGATTTTCTAAGGGATGCTGGCAAACATATTACAGTAAATTATATGCTCGCAAAAGATTCTGTTAAAAAACGACTGGAAACCGGATTGTCCTTTACAGAATTTTCTTACCAACTGCTTCAGGGCTATGACTTTTATTGGTTGTATAAAACTAAAAATGTAAGGTTACAGATGGGCGGATCTGACCAATGGGGCAATATAACCACTGGAACAGAGTACATCCGAAGAAAAGCAAACGGTGTAGCATTTGCCCTTACAACCCCACTTATTACAAAAGCTGACGGCACAAAATTTGGAAAATCAGAAGGTGAAAACATATGGTTAGATCCGGAAATGACCTCGCCATATAAATTTTATCAATTTTGGCTAAACACATCAGACGAAGATGCCACAAAACTTATCCGTGTATTCACCTTGTTGCCTAAAGATCAAATTCAAGCACTGGAGGAAGAACATGGTGGGGCTCCACATTTAAGGATACTGCAAAAATCAATGGCCCGGGAAATTACCAGCAGGGTCCATTCAGAAAATGAATATGAAAAATCTGTCAAAGCTTCTGAAATCCTTTTTGGAAAATCAACTACCGAAGATTTAAAAAATTTGGATGAAAAGACTTTGCTGGCTGTTTTTGAAGGAGTACCCCAAGTCAAAATCGATAAGGAAGCTTATTCTGCAATTAATGATGTTACAACTTTCCTTTCAGAAGCCACCATAGGCACTATTTTTCCATCAAAAGGAGAGGCTCGGAAAATGATACAAGGGGGTGGTGTGAGCATCAATAAAACAAAATTAGATTCTCCTGAACAGCCTGTAGACTTCCAACCCCTACAGGGAAAATACCTTTTGGTGCAAAAAGGAAAGAAGAATTATTTTTTGGTCTGCCTTCAGTAAGTTTGTGTTTAAAAAATATTATAAAAAAGCAACATTTTCGACCGAACTTCAAGCTTGAAATAGCGTTCATCAATTATTTATTTATATTATGTTATAAATAAATAATATATTTTTTACATAAATCAAAATATTGCATTGCCATAAGCTACAGCATCATCTATGGAAGATCAAAAAAAATATAAATATTATTTGTTTATCATAAATCCTATTTCCGGTGATATAGACAAAGAAAACCTTGCGGCAACCATTGAAGAATTTGCAATACAAAACAATCTGGAAGCAAAAATTCATTATACCTCAGGGCAAAATGATGATGAAGAAATCAAAAAAGCGATATCTTATATTAATCCAGAAGTTGTAGTGGCAGTGGGCGGTGATGGAACTGTAAATATGGTTGCAAAACATATTGCGGGAACTGACAAAATATTGGGCATCATGCCCATGGGCTCAGGGAATGGCTTATCAAAAGACCTGGAAATACCACAGAACAACCCGGAAAGAGCACTCTCCATATTAGCAAACCCTAAAGTCATTGAAATGGATACTTTAAATGCCAATAACCATTTCTTTGCCCACCTGGCCGATATTGGTTTTAATGCCAGAATTGTAAGGCTTTTTTCTAAAGATAAAAATCGGGGTTTTTTGACTTATTTAAAATATACTCTTAAGGAATTTTTTAAATATGAAACCAGCAGGTACTCGGTTGAAAGTGATTATGGAAGCTTTAGCGGAAATGCATTTATGATAACAATAGCCAATTCGAATCAATTTGGAACAAATCTTACCATTAACCCTAATGGTAAATATGATGATGGCAAATTCGAAGTTATTATAATTAAAAGATTTCCCAGGATAGAATCGTTCCGATTGTTTTTTCAGCTTTTGCTTAAAAGGATCGATTTTTCACCTTATTGTATTATTCTTAAATGCAAGGAGGCTGTTATAAAATGTTCTCAAAATAAGACTATACAATATGATGGTGAAATTGGAGGAGAATATAAGGAGATTAATGTAAAAATTCATCCCAATAACCTTAAGGTAATTGTACCTTAACAAAGCAGTTGCTTCTTATTAATCGCCTTAATCATCAATTCTAATAATCAATAACATTGGATATATAGATATTTGAAAAGATAAAGCAAGTTTTAATCCATCTATATTTTAATTCTTATGGAGCCTTCATTACTTCTTTCATATATAAAAAGGATACAGGCAATTGCACAAGCTGGCATTGCCTATGCCGAAATTGATTATGACCTAGAGCGTTATGAAGAATTAAGGTCAATTACTTTGGAAATGATGCATGCGCTTACTGACGAACCTATAGAGCGTTTAACTAAACTGTTTACGAATGAAACAGGTTATCAAACCCCAAAAGTTGATATAAGGGCTGTAATTTTTAAAGATGACAAGATTTTGATGGTAAGGGAAAATCACGATAAATGCTGGTCATTGCCGGGAGGGTGGGCAGATGTAGGCTTTTCTCCTGGAGAAGTCGCCTTAAAAGAAGTAAAAGAAGAAGCAGGTATTGATGTAGTGCCCGTAAGGGTCCTTGCAATTTTTGATAAGAAATGCCACCCGCATCCTCCTTCACCTTATCACACTTATAAAATGTTTATATTATGTGAATATACAGGAGGGTCTTTGCAAAAAGGAATGGAAACTAGTGATGTAAACTATTTTTCAATTAATGAAATTCCAGTACTTTCTGAAGAAAGGATTACTTATTCTCAAATAGAAACCTTGTTCAGGCTGCATAGCCATAAATCCGTTGAAACACTTTTTGATTAATTTAATAAAACAATCCCTTTTTAACTTTTTCAATATTGAAACCGGCATCCCTTACTGCTTGTTCTACAGACTCGCTTTCAAGGTCCTCCCCTTCCACAATTAAAATTTTATCTTTTGTATCAGTGGCCACCTTCCAATTGGAAATACCTCTTACACTATTTAAAAAAGGGGTTACAGTACTTATACATCCGCCACAATTTATATTTGTTTTAAATTTCAAGGTTTTCATTGTTTCACTTTATTGGTAAAAACAGCTTATCTATTTTATAAATAACTAAAGTTTCTCAGCATCCGTATTCCTTACATTAGCCCCGGGTTCAAACGTATGGCTATTAATATTTGCCACCGCTGGGTTCTTCGACAAAATTTTAGAGTTCTTAAATGGAAAACACGAATACTCCCTTTAAAAGCATTAAAGATGCTCACCTCTCAACTTCGTTAATTCTATATGCGAAACTTTTAAGAATAACTAATGTTTCACCGATGATTTTTTGTGACTTTTTTTGCTTTAAAGGGCAAAAAAACCGCCAAAACTCCAGCCCTGTATATTTTTAGCCATCGGTTGAAACCCAGGGCTAATAATATTTGACCCTTATAGGGTCACAAATGGAAACATTAAATAGATCTCCATTTGCTTAATAGCTAGTTTATGTACGCTACATTCTATTTAAAGATTTGTGCGAAACTTCTGTAAATAATTTAAGAAGAATATCTATAATGATAGATATTCTTCTTATTCATATCAACAATATTTCCTCAAAAATGATTATTGTATTTTAGCTAAAGAGCTTTGATCTGTAAATAAAGAGGATAAAATTAATTTCCTGAAATTCCTGCGATTTAAATAATATTATGGGAAATACTTTATAAGGGTTAGATTATTTAACAAGCAACCTTTTACTGATTGTTCCCGCTTCCATTTGAAATTTGACCATATAAAGGCCTGGAGCCAGATGATCCACATTAAAATTTATCAATTGTTTATATAAATTTCCCCTAATAGTTATTTCTTGTGTATCATTTTCTTGCATAACCATTACTTGTTCTCCCATAGCACTGACTATGGTTGCTGTTTTCCATTGCAATTCTGCCGAAAGTTCAACATAAACATTTGAAGAAGCTGGATTGGGGAAAATAAATATCTGATGTGCCTCATCATTGCTTTCTAAAGGTTTATCTAAAACATGGGCATCTGATATGGTGCCTAAGCCACAGGCTGTGATCTGCTGTACTGTATATGTTCCTGCTAAAGTAGCAGGACAAACAGGTCCAATTGCACCGCTTATAGGTTCGCCATCTAAAAACCACTGGTGCTCACCTTGATAATTTGAGTTTAGTTTACCACTAATAACGGATATAGATGGTTTTTCGGGGGCTTCGATAACTCTTATTTGCAATGTTTGCATTAAATCATTAGCACAATTATTTACAGGATTCACAGATACTGTATATACACCTGGCACTTCCCAATTTACTGTAGCAGTAGCCCCATCGGTTTGAACTGTTCCACTGCCTTCTGGTATGGACCATTCATATTGAACATTATTAAAGTACGCAACAGAATACTTGTGGGAACCAAGGCAGACGGTGGTGTTCCTTGTTTGGATTGGCCCTATATCTTCTGAACTCGGGTTTTCCAGGACTTTAACTTTTAAATTAATGGCTTCACCTTCACCACAAGAATTTAAAGGAACCATTGCTATAGTATGGTTTCCCGGGATATCCCAGTTAATGTTTACGCTGCTTCCCTGGCCTGAAATTGAGCCGCCAGATGATAAAGTCCACTTATAGGAAATGCCTTCCTTTGGTTGAACAGCATATGAATAAGTACCCACACAAACTTCTTGTATCCCTATTATTGAAGAGGCTTCAGCAAATGTTCCTCTATTTACTTCAACATACATACTTTGTGTAGGACCGATAGAGCATGCATTGGAGGCGGTTACTGAAACAAAATGTAAACCTGGAGTAGCCCATTCAACAAATACTTTATTGCCGTTTTCTGAAATAGTACCTCCACCGGAAACAGACCAATCATAGGTTAATCCTTCTATTAATGGTACCGAATATTCATAACCTCCTGAACAAGCTTCATTCATACCCTCTATGGAAGCTAAATCTGCAATTACAGGACAATGAAGCACTACATTGCTATAACTTACTGTGGTGTTTGATGGCTTTACCCTATAATAATAAGCTACGCCTGGCATAACATTCACATCCTTAAAAGATGTGGTATTAGGCACGAGGCCCGCTATGATTTCATATCCTTCTGTCAATGAAGTGGAGCGTTCAAGTAAAAAACCAGTTTCATTTCCTGACATATCTGCCCATTTGAGGACAATATTAGCTCCACTTAATGTATAGGTAAGGTTTGCCGGTGCGGCTACATTTGCAGGAGTGCCTGCAAGGAGGCTGTATTCAGTTTGAGAAACCCTGACAAAAGCTCCTAATTCCATCCTTTCAAACTGACCTGGAGTAAACCTTTGAGAACAATGATTGTAATAAGACATAATATTGTCTGCTGGCGGAGTATAAAGGTCCCCGTTCATGTCGGTTACAGTTCCATTATATTCACATCCTTCCCAGGTTGCGGCATCCATTCCGTATGGATCAGCATCGGTGTCACAAATATGGTCTCCTGCATCAGCGCAATTTCCTTCAGAGCCACGGCTCACAAGTTCCATTCCCCCTATCCTTTCAAAAGTATGTACCAAACCAAAATAATGGCCAAGCTCATGCGCAAGTGTATGACCACCTTTGGTGGCATCGTTTACAATGAAAATCCTATTGGTATAAGACTCAGAGCCAGGATAATATGCATATCCCCCAGAACCCTCAAAACCATTGATCTTTATTGAATTCAAGAAATAAATATTAATAGAATGGTGTACATCATTTCCTCTGGTCAAATCATCTTCCTGCCTGTTGTCAAAGTCAAAAAAATCAGAATTGTCAATATATTTTATCCCAGTACTGCAGAAATAAAATTCTACATTTAAATCTTTAAATGTATTGTTCAGTGAAGCTAATGTTTGATTCATATCTTCAATACTTGCCCCACCCGTTCCATTGGTATTGCGCACTACCAAAGGTTTAATAGCAATATGTTTAATTGTAGCCATTGTCCTTTGTTGTGACACGGTTACAGCAGCTTCAGTAATTTTATTTAATTGTCTTATTGATGGAGAGCCAGTTGCACAATGGTTTATTTGGGCAGAAACAGGTAAATTGGAAGCAAATAAAAAGGAGAATAATAGAATATTGGGCACCACAGTTTTCAAGGTCCGTTGGCAATTTAAAATTTGATGAAAAACTGGCTGACCTAATACCATATTTAGAGAAAACTTATGCTAAGATAATATATGTAAGATTTTAAACCTATACCAACTTAAACTTTATTTTATTAAAAAAAAGAAACTCATTTTTAGTAATATTTTTTTAATTAAAGTTAAGTTGATCTCAATCTTTTAATTCAAAATTTAAGTAAAATTTTTATTCCTATTTTTAACCTAAATTTCTTAAATAACTTGTTTTAAGGGAGTAATAAAGATTTTTTTTAATTCTGAACAAAAATTATTTCCTTAAATAAACATTTATTTAAAATTCTAACTACGTAACAATATTGATCTTTCTTTTAAAAATTTACACATGTCAGAAAATCAGTTTTTGCAAAGATTAAGTGCATAAAACGGCAGTTTTTACATGATGTTTTAAAATAATCAATTTATTTTAATACCAAAAACCCTAAAAAAGCTAATAATCTGCTTATCAGTTACTTGTTGATTTAAATAATCATATTTCATTTATAAAATATTGTATTCAATTTAAAAAAGATAAAAAATTGTTTCTGGAAGGTATTGAATCTATGATTTTTGTGCTGAATTAATAAGTTATTTTAGTAAGAATTGCTTGATTTGAAATAGATTTTCTGAAGCTGAAACCGTGTTTTGCAATAAAAACAAATTATTCTACTAATTATTAAACGGAAAGGTTCCTTAACGATCTTCCTACTAAAAATATAACCTGAAAGTCAAACCCTGAAACAATATCTGGTAAATTGTTTTGTGACAAAATGTTTGTTGATTGAGTCATACAATATTTAATCAAGCAGATAATGAAAAAATACTTAGTTATACTTTCTTTAATATCAATCTCCTTCCAGGCTTTTGCTGGTGATATACAA
>JALZND010000486.1 GCA_030857845.1 Bacteroidota bacterium
GTATAATGCGGTGTTATTTCACACATCAGGTTAGGTTTAAACCTTTTTACCCAATCTGTACCCTTTTCTTTTCCGCCACTGACCTATAAATAGCTTCAACTACTCTTATATCTTTTAGGCCTTCTTCTCCAGGTACCAAAACCGGCTTGTTATTAAGGATTGCAAGGGCATCATTATCCATCTGTCGTGCCTGCTGGTTTGGAATTGAAGCATTTAATTTTTTACCGTCGCTGGTTTCCCCTTTGATGCCGCTATAAGCTTGAAATGGGTCCAGCTTATACCACCCTTTTGAGGCATTTACCTGCAGTGTGTTCATATTCTTACCAAAACTAGTCTCGCCTTTTGCAGTAAGTCCACCGGGAAGCTCCAGGTCAAACTGCATGGTTTCTTCAACTTCATGATAAATTGCTGGCCTTGTGGTAGATGCTTGTGCCGATACGGAAAGGGGTTCTAAACCGGAAGCATATCGAATGGCATTTAATGGATATACTCCCATGTCGTACATTGCACCCCCTCCCATATCTTTCTTCTGTTTCCAATGATTGGACCGTGCATCAAAATACCCAGCAGCAGCACTTATTGATTGGATGTTACCGTAAGGCTTATTTTTGGCAAATTTCATTATTTGCTGGGTATTGGGTTCATGGTGCATGCGGTAACTTATAGTAAGCTTCACCTTGTTTTTATTGCAGGAGTCTATCATTGCCTGGCATTCTTTCACGTTTAATGCCATTGGCTTTTCACACCAAACATGTTTGCCAGCCTCAGCTGCTTTTATGCTGTATTCTGCGTGCATAGAAGGTGGCAAAACAATATATATAACATCAATAGCGGGATTATCGGCAATGGTGGCAAAATTTGAATAATTGTAAATGTTTTTATCCGGTAAATTATATTTCTGCTTCCACTTTTCAGCTTTTTCAGGTGTGCCCGTTACTATACCTGCGAGGTAACAATGCTCGGTTTCCTGAAGTGCAGGGGCTAGTAATTCAGTACTATAATAACCTAGGCCAACCAATGCTACTCCAAGCTTTTTGTTTTTTTGGGGAATGATAATTCCTGGAATTGTGTAAGAACTTAAAGCAAGGCCTGAAAAACCAAAAATTGCCTGTCCTAAGAATTTTTTTCTGTTTATCATAAAAATCAATATTGAAATAAAAACTATGATATAAGTTGACCTGCCAGATCACAACCGGTTTTTTTATTAAAATTATTTCCTTAATTTCAAGCTTACTTCTGACTCCGGTCCACTGATTTTTCAGACCCAAAAGAGGCATTATTATAATTAAATATAAGTAATTGAAAATTGTTCAATTTATATATTTTTTTTTCCAGGAATATAATTTTATCATAAACATTATGAAATTTAACTTTTGCCTCTTATTTATTTTTTTACTTTTTGTTTCGTGCGAAGGCACTGTTTCTCAAAGCCTGTTTAATGGCAAAGACCTATCGGGTTGGCAGGTTGATGTTCCTGAAATGGACAAAAATAAAGATGCTAAAAGTCCTTTTATTGTTCGTGATGGTATGCTCGTTAGCCTTGGAAAACCAGAGGGGCATCTTATCACCAAAAAAGAATTTGAAAATTACAAACTTGAGGTAGAATACAGGTTTCCTGGTGAACCGGGAAATTGTGGTGTTTTGGTTCATTCTTCCACACCCAGGGCCC
This sequence comes from Bacteroidota bacterium, assembly GCA_030857845.1. Lineage (GTDB taxonomy): Bacteria > Bacteroidota > Bacteroidia > Cytophagales > Cyclobacteriaceae > JALZND01. Next base: position 1,670 of record JALZND010000486.1, read on the forward strand.
TTTATTCTATGTTTCCAAAATCAATAGAAGTACAAATGATGCATGAAAACGCGGGAGATTTTTGGTGTATTGTAGAAGATATCAAAGTAGAAAATATGGAAGAGCGCCGTGGCCCAAAAGAAAATTGGGGCACAAGCGGAGATAAAGAAAGAAGGATAAAGCGTTTGCCAGGAAACCATGAGAAACCTTTGGGAGAATGGAATAACATGGTGATAGAATGCAAAGCTGACTCCATCAAAGTCTGGCTAAATGGCAACCTTGTTAACGAAGGTTATGATGCCACCGCCCAAAAAGGAAAAATTGCCTTGCAGGCTGAAGGTTCGGAAGTAGAATTCAGAAAAGTAGCTTTAACTGATTTGTAATTATTTGATATTATTGATCTTATGGTTGAGCTTGGATGATAAAGCTCTTTGTTTTTAAGCATTTTAATTAATGCTTAAAAACATTTAGCCGGGCTATTTATTTTACTTTGTAGATTATTGTATACCTAAAAATCTTATATGAACTTCTACTCTACCAGTAAAGAGGCCCTACTTTTTGATGCAGCGAGGAAAGGTAATGTAAAATATCTTGCCGAATTAATTGATGAGGGAGTTGATATCAACATCCGTGATGGAAGGGGTTTTTCCCCGCTGATTTTATCGGCTTATGATGGGCATCCTGAGGCTACAGAACTTTTATTGGCTTCCAATGCTGATCCTAACGCACAAGATTCCGGTGGAAATTCTGCACTGATGGGGGTAAGCTTTAAAGGATATGACAATATTGCACGGCTTTTAGTAAAACATGGTGCTGATTTAAATCTTCAAAATGGGAATGGAGGCACCGCTTTAATGTTTGCCACTTTATTTGGCAGAAACCAGCTTGTAAAGACCTTACTGGAATTTGGTGCCGACACCACTATAAAGGATATCAGGGGCTTAACGGCACTAGATTTAGCAGTGCAACAAGGAAATGAGGAGGCACTCGACCTTTTACAGAACAGATGATTTTTGAAATATATATTTAAAAGTAGCTCGGGCATTTGTTACATTTAAAATGGTTTTGGACAAAGCCTCACCGTTGTAAAAGTAAAAATAGAATAGTTATTGATAAAGAAGTCATAACACACACACCCACACCCACACCCAAATCGGGATAACGGCAGAGTCTCGCTGGGCCAATGAAGGACCGAACGTCTTGTTGCTTGAAAATTCGATTGGGAAGCATTGCTAGCCCATCCTTAAAAGTAGGGCAAAGACATAGTTG
>JALZND010000125.1 GCA_030857845.1 Bacteroidota bacterium
GTAACCCTAGGGTCATTACAGTTTTTAAAGTTAATATGCTTGCCTTGCCCTTACTGTATACGCTTCACATTTACTTAATAAAGAACATTTTCTATAAATTAAGTCTATATTATAGGCACAGGGTGAATTGGAGTTTTTTAAATATAAAAGCAGGAACTTATTCTGTTCAAGTGACTGATGATGATGTATGTCAAAGCGTATCATTCCGCTATTGGTAAATGAACCATTAAAATTAACCGTATCTTTAATTGACAGTGAAAATGCAACATGCGGGAATATTAATGGCACAGCAACAGTATCAGCGTCTGGAGGATCTGGTACAACTCATTTAGCTGGAACAATAGTATGGAGGTGCATCTATTAGCGGATTAGCAGCAGGTTCTTATGAAGTTATCGTTAATGATGGTAATTATTCTGAGAAATTGCCTGTATCAATTTCTTAACCTACTGCTATAACTGTTCCTTATGAAGAAACGCCTGTAACTTGTAGAGGCGGTAATTATGATTCAGTAAAAGTTGTAGGATGTGGAGGAAATGGGACATATAGTTATACTTTAGATAACACAACAAATAGTACAGGAATTTTTACAAGTCTTTTAGCAGGAGTTTATTCTGTTAATGTCAAATCTGGAAATCCTTGTCATTTTTGTGATGCTTCAGTTCCTGTTACAGTTACGAAGTTAGAAATGTTTGTGCTCCAAATAAGATTATACAGAATTGGTAATAATGGAAATACAACTTCAATCGGTTCAACAAATACTACTGGAATATTTAATAATACAGATGCCCAAAATCAATCCTAAAGAATTCAAGTTACAGAATTGCAATATTGTTTAATGGACCTCTAGTTTTCAAATTTAAAAGCAGCTTGAATTAGAAGCAGGTGTTTACCTGGTAATCATATCCAATGCCACCGAAAAGCACCGATCGAGATTTATCGTAAAATAACCTTCATGCCTTTTTGGATTTTCAGATTCAGAGGGGTTTTTTATTTCCACAGCTTACCTACTTGTGTACTTTGAGTTCACTTTTGTTGATTTCTTGTTAGTTTATTTCAGATTTTTTGGTTTATGTAAAATCCCCTAAACAATTATTTTTAGGTTGTAACCTTATTTATAGATAATTTGCCCCTATTCTTGTTTCATCCATTACTTCAAACAAAACAACATCGTCTTTTACAATTTATTGTCTTCATCTTTCCAAAACCTATCTGCCGGAGCCCTTATATTTGAAGTCACTCCGCCAAATGTTTCTGTTAACTTTTGCTTCACATTTTGAAACTTTTGTGGATCAATCAGCCGGCCTTCATTATTGTATTGGGGCAAAAGGATTTGAATCAGGTACATGAATTGCTTAAAAAAGTAGCATAATACATATTTTGTGCGTTTTTACAAATCCAAGCAGATTAAGTTTCAGTAAAATCTAAAATTGACGTAAGTTGAAAGGCTTAGATGTTGAAAATCAGATCAAAATATTATATTGCAAAAACCAGAGACATATATTTTGAATAAAAATAAAATACTTTTTATTATACCATATCCTATTGGGCAGGCCCCTTCCCAAAGGTTCCGCTTTGAGCAATATCTTTCTTTATTACAGGAAGAACATTATACTTACCGTTTGGAATCCTTTCTTGATCTAAAAGCATGGATGGTTTTGTATAAAAAGGGAAATTTTGTAAAAAAAGCTATTGGTATTACAAAAGGGTTTTTCAATAGAATAATGTTGGTTTTGGAGGTATGGAAGTATGAATACGTATTTATCCACAGGGAAGCAGCGCCTTTGGGCCCTCCGGTTTTTGAATGGATTATTGCCAAATTGCTGAAAAAAAAAATTATATATGATTTTGATGATGCTATTTTCTTGCCCAATACCTCAGAAAACAATAAGCTGATCGCTGGATTGAAATGGCACGATAAAGTCAGCAGCATTTGTAAATGGAGCTATAAAATAAGTTGTGGGAATGAGTACCTGGCGGATTTCGCTAAAAAATACAATGACTCCGTTGTGGTTAACCCTACCACAATAGATACAGATCACTTGCATATTCCGAAAATTAACAAATATAAAGAAGGAGATTCTGAACCCATTCCAATTATTGGTTGGACAGGAAGCCATTCCACAATGTCTTATTTAAAAATTATAGAACCGGCTATACAGTCTTTGCAAAAAAAACATGTCTTTACTTTTAGGGTGATATCGAACCATCCTCCGAATTTAGATGTTCAAAACCTTGAATTTGTTCCGTGGAACAAAACTACAGAAATTGAAGACCTGAGCATGATTGATGTTGGATTAATGCCTCTGGAAGATGATATCTGGGCTCAAGGGAAATGTGGTTTTAAATGTCTTCAGTATATGGCCTTGGGTATTCCCTCAGTGGTGTCTCCTGTGGGTGTTAACAATAAGATCATAGCACATGGCGAGACTGGTTTATTTTGTAAATCGGAGAAAGATTGGGTTCAAAACATCGAAAAGTTACTTGAAAACAAGATGTTAAGGAAGAGCATTGGAGAAAAAGGAAGGAAAAGGATCGAAGGATATTATTCTGTCAATTCTAATAAACATGTTTTTTTAAAGTTGTTTACATAATCAAGCCATCTTAGGTATTCTTAAAGAAAAACATATGAAAATATAATTACACATCACTATAGTTTTTATGCCAATAGTCTTAAAATTTGATTAAATCACTCCCGATAATTTAAAATTTAGTTTTATAGCCAGATAATTATGCTTAGATTTTTGTTTTAATTTTTTAAGTTTCCGTAAGATATATTTTTAAAATTAATCATAAAAAAGCCGAACAATCTTTTCTGTATATAGGTTAAAATCAACATTAATTAGATTTTAAAAATTCAACCCTATCCTGGTAATAAACTTTTATAATTTTTTATTATAATTTTCTTACAATTTTTTTTGACAATATGATTAAACTATACCTATCAATATTTTTACTATTATTTTATTTTTCATCCTCAAAAGCAGGAACCTGGTATAGTGGTCCTGCTGGTAACTGGTGTTCCCAGCCAGATGGTAAAGGACAATGTGTTGATAACCCCAAGGAACAAGATTACCTGATTATTGACAGGGCTGTCACCTTAAAAGGTCCATACAACCCGAAAGGAAATATTAAAATAGTAGATGGTGGGATCCTGACAATATCCAATTCCCAATCCGGGGATATGCAGTTACACGGTGAGCTTCAAGTTGATAAGGGAGGCATCTTAGTATTGGAAAGAAACCTTTCCCTTAAATCAAAATCTAAAGTTAAAGTCGCACAAGGAGGCTCAATATTAGTTTCCGGAAAATTTTCCAATCAAAACAATAGCAAGGATGTTGAAATAGAAGGTAAACTTGAAGTTGGAGGTGATTTTGAAAATGGAAAAAATGGTGAGATATCGGGAGGGGGGCAAATAGCAATTGCAGGTTCATGTAGTAATAGCGGCAAACTCTTTGGTGTATCCAACACCTGTTCAGGTATTAAAAATTTAACCTTGCCAGTTGAATTATTGTTTTTTGAAGCACAGGCAGTAGGAAATGAGGTTCACCTCAAGTGGGCAACCGCTAGTGAAGAGAATTTTGATTTTTTTGTGGTTGAGAAGTCTGTAGATGCAATAGATTTTGTTCCAACAGGAGAAAAAATTCATGGGGCTGGTAATTCAACTAAGATTTCAAATTATTCTTATATAGATGAGGTACCTTTTAGTGGTAGGTCATATTATCGTTTAAAAGCAGTTGATTATGACGGAACTGTTGAATACCACCCTGTCACTTCTGTTGATTTTGCAGGGAACAGCAATGTGAAGATGTACCCTAATCCGTCCAATGGCCACAGTATAAACCTTAGCATATCCTCCAATATTTCCCGAAACAGCCTGGTAAAGATTTATAATATTATTGGGGAAGAAGTATTTAAGGCAAAATTTATTAATGGAAATAATGAATATAATTTCAATAAGCCATTGAAAAAAGGTCTGTACATTGTAATGGTAGAGGATGGATATACAAAAAGGCAAATGAAATTAACGATTCAATAATTGTTTAGGGAATGACATTTTTAACATGGTCATCACCTCTTTAAATTTGTCAATTAACCCCTAATCCTTACCAAAAACACTAAACATCACAACTGATATCGATTATGCCAATTGCATAAACATATCTTTTGTCATACTCTCCAGTGAATAAGAGGGGCGCCAATTCCAATCTTCGCGGGCTTTGCTGTCATCTATGCTTTTTGGCCAAGCATCTGCGATGCCTTGCCTAAAATCTGGATTATAAGATATTTTAAAATCAGGAAAATATTTTATAATGGATGCTGCAAGCTCTTCCGGGGAAATACTTAATCCGGAAATGTTGTAGGAAGACCTTATTGATATATTTTCTGCGGGTGCTTCCATGAGCTGTAATGTTGCTTTGATCGCATCCGGGATGTACATCATGGGCAGGCAGGTATCCTTTTTTAAGAAGCAGGTAAATTCTTCTTTTCTCAGAGCTTTATGGTATATCTCAACTGCATAATCTGTGGTACCTCCTCCAGGCAATGATTTATATCCAATCAATCCAGGGTACCTCAAGCTCCTAATATCTATATGGAAATTTTTAAAATAATATTCACACCACCTTTCACCGGCAAGTTTACTGATGCCATATACCGTACTTGGGTTCATGGTTGTATGTTGAGGGGTATGGTTTTTAGGAGTTTCTTGCCCAAATACCGCAATGGAACTGGGCCAAAATATTTTATTAATGCTGTGGTTGCGGGCTATTTCCAGCACATTCAAAAGGCCATTCATATTTACTTCCCACGCAAGCTTGGGTTTCTTTTCCCCTACTGCAGAAAGGATGGCTGCTAAATGATAGATTTGGGTAATTTGATGTTTTTCAACTACCTCCCGGATCCGATGCGAGTCTAGAACATCAAGTTCTTCAACAATACCTTGTGAAAGCGCTTCACCTACAGGCCGGATGTCAGATACCACTACCTGCTGTTTACCATATTTTTCTTGAAGTGCCAATGATAGTTCCGAACCCAGCTGCCCGCCTGCCCCTATAACCAATACTTTTTCCATAATAAGGTTAAAATAAATATATGTTACCTTCTAAACAACTTTAGAGCGATTAGTTCTTATCTTCATAGGATTTTAAAAAATATATGGATTTCAACGAATTTTTAATAAACAAAAAAATTGACCCTATTAAATTCCAACAAGGTGACCCTGAGCGATGGGAGGAATTTAAGCTTTTGTTTGGACAGGTACATCCTGCAAGTTTCACCTCTCAAAAACTTTTTTTGATAAATATTATTAGAAGGAAGTTCCCAGTTTTATGAGATTATAAGTTCAGGTAATTAATATCTGCTTTAGTTGAGGAGCCGATTGTCATTATACTTGCCAGCAGCTTGCTATAATTATAAGGGCACTTCTAAAAACTCAATTTTAATAGGGTTGTAAAGAAAGTGTAGTTAATTCACATGTTGCTTTATTTCAATTGTTTATATTTTTGATTGCTTTCAAAAGGGCGTAGCTATCCTATGGAAATAATTTTTATTAGCGGGGTACAACGGCAAATATTGTATATTATGTTCATTAACCCGATTTTTGCTTTTGCCCTTTCCATTCCTATCGTCAGGAATACATCAAATTTCCAACTATTACTGGAATGATCTTCAGAGACTTCAATTATATCATATATCTTTTTCCGGATGTTTTTCATTTTTCAATAAAATAAATTTTATTGAAAATTAGAGCGATGTTTATACTGAAGCTGAAATGACCAATTTAAAATAAGATACATTTATGAAAGGGAAATCTTTCTAAGATTTCCCTTTCATAGAATATCTTTTATAATAATTTTGCAAGGAAGCCTCCGGGAAAATTTTTTACAAAGTAAGTATACTTTTTTTTATCAATAAAAAATGATGAATCGAAAAGAACTGATCCTCGAAAAATCCTTGTCACTATTCAATGAAAAAGGTATCGAGAACGTATCAGCAAAAATAATAGCAGCAGACCTTGGAATCAGTGATGGAAACCTGCGGTACCATTACAGGACCAAAGAAGATATTATATATGCATTATATCAAAGCCTCCTTGAAGAAGTAAAAGTAGACCTCGTGCCTTTACAGGAAGAAGAAATCAACCTGAAAAGCATTATTCATTCCATTACCATGGCTTTGAGTACCCTGCACCGGTATAAATTTTTGATGATAGATATAGTTGGGATCATGAGGAAGTTCCCCACCATACAGGAGAATTATAATTCCTTATATGAACCTAGAAAAGCACATTTCAAGATACTGCTTGAAGAATGTATCAATAAAGGAATATTAAAAAATGAGGATTTCCCCAATCAATACGATTATTTTATCCTGCAATTTTATACCCTTACAGATTTTTGGATCTCAGAATCAGAGATACTTTACCAGGAAAATAATGGGTATGGGGTGAGCTTTCACATCAACCTGATCCTGAGCTTTATTGTACCCTACCTTACAGAAGAAGGGCTTGGGGAATTTAAATCATTTACCAAAGGAATGAAATAATTGATGGTTTTGCGACCTACTTTAACGAGGATCTTAAACTTTACCAAAACAACTAATTAGTGACTAATTTCCCCAAAATAAGCCTTGCCACAGGCAAAGACCATTCTTTAAAAAGATTTCATCCATGGGTATTTTCAGGAGCCATAAAAAAAATTCATGGAGAGGTAAGTGAAGGCGATATAGTAGAGGTTTATTCAAATAAAGATGAATTTTTGGGAATGGGCCATTATGGCACAGGGTCTATTGCTGTGCGTGTATTTTCATTTTCTAAAATAAATCCTGATTATGAATTCTGGAAAAGCAAAATCAAAGCTGCTTATGAAGTTCGTAAATCTTTAGGGTTATTGGAAGATGGATCTACAAATGTTTACCGTTTGATTTATGCCGAAGGAGATGGCCTTCCGGGGCTGATCATTGACATATATGATACAACAGCTGTTATTCAAGCCCATAGCATTGGGATGCATAATATTAAGGATCATATCGTAGAGGCATTGAAGGAGGTTTTGGGCGATCAACTAAAAGCAATATTTGATAAAAGTGAAGAAACCCTTCCCAGGCAGGCAACACAAAACATAAAAAATGGATATTTATGGGGGAGCTCTGATGAATCTGGAGTTGCCCTGGAAAATGGCCATACCTTTTTTGTGGATTGGGAAGGTGGACAAAAGACTGGTTTTTTTATCGACCAAAGGGAAAACAGGGAACTTCTTGCCCGCTATGCCCCGGGCAGGCGGGTCTTGAATACTTTTTGTTATACGGGGGGCTTTTCCATTTATGCTTTAAATGCAGGGGCAGAAATAGTCCATTCAGTAGATAGCTCAAAAAAAGCCATTACGCTGACTGATAAAAATGTAGCATTGAACAAAAATCCAGAACGGCATCAATCTTTTGCCGTGGACACTTTCGACTTTTTCAAAAGTGCAGCAACTGATTATGATCTTATAGTATTGGACCCTCCGGCTTTTGCAAAGCATCATAATGTAAGGCATAATGCAGTAATGGGGTACAAAAGGTTGAATGCTGAGGCGATGAAGAAAATTGCCCCGGGAGGTATTTTATTTACCTTTTCCTGCTCCCAGGTGGTGGACAGCAAGCTTTTTCAAAGTACGGTAATGGCCGCAGCCATAGAAGCCGGAAGGAATATCAGGATCATGCACCACCTTTCACATCCGGCAGACCATCCTATAAATATTTTTCATCCCGAAGGTGAATATCTCAAAGGCCTGGTTTTATTCGTTGATTAGTGGCTTTTTAATAAGTAATGAAAATGAAGTCCCAGCACCATTGATATACAGATAGCCTATTTAGGATTTTTCATTTGAAGTCTTTATACAATTTTGTGAAGGCTTCTCTTCCTAACTATAAATATAATTTTCATATAATCAATTATAAGATCGCTGACTTTTGTACATTGGGAATAGTAAACTATATACAACTTATATCTCATACTTTCTTATTATCTTAAATGAAAAGCTATACATTATTATCCCTATTATTTTTAGTTCTGTTGTTAAACTTCAATTTTATTGCTCATGGGCAGGACCAGAAAGAGGAAGAACCTAAACTTGTACATTCCATAGGGGCAGGAGCGGGATTTTCTACCGGATATGGATTGTCCTATAGATATAAGCCCGGTAATTTTGGTGGACAGATAAATTTAGCACCTTATGTAGACCAAAATATTAAAAGATATAGCTTAGGATTAACATTTCTATATACACTTATCGAAAATAGATTTTCCAGTTTATATCTTTATCAGGGCAATCATTTTTATTATAATTCTCAATTTACTGAAATATACCTTCCATATCCACCGTATACCATGTCCAGAGAAAGAATTACCGAAAGCTACATGAACAATGGACTTGGCTTCGGACTTGAAATTATTATTGCTAAAAGAATAGGTTTTAATATTATGGCTGGATATGCAGCTTATAAAAATTTTACACAACTGAATCTTACAGGTGAAACGGCATTGTACTACAAGTTTTAAAGGCAACAAAAATTTTTATATAATGAATTATTTTTAAGAATTAGCCATAGTATCATGTACTAAAAAAACCGAAGATGCCGTTTGTTAATAACTCCACTGCCCATAAAAAAAATCCCACCAATTTCAATCCTTTTAACAATCAGCATTTTTTAGCATTTTTCATTGTCATTTGGTAACTTCCCCATCTTCTAACAGCATACTGCCATTTGATGAAATATTTAATATTATTCCTGTTTATCTTAGCTAATTATGTCCCTGCGTTCCCTCAAGGTGCTGTGAATTTCAAAATTGAAAACTTCATAAACAAAGAATATGCTGCTCTGGAAGAGCTTTATAAAGAGCTGCACCAAAATCCGGAGTTATCCCTACAGGAAGCCAAAACAGCAAAGGTAATGGCGACAGAGTTAAAGAGGGTTGGTTTCGAAGTTACCGAAAATGTAGGTGGCCATGGAGTTGTAGGGGTTTTAAAAAATGGAAAAGGGCCAACAATTCTTATACGTGCAGACATGGACGCTTTGCCTCTGGAAGAAAAAACCGGCTTGTCATACGCCAGCAAAGCGAAAGGGGTCAATGCAGCTGGCAATCAAGTAAGTATAATGCATGCTTGTGGCCATGACATCCACATGACTGTGTTTATAGGTACAGCAAAATCACTTGTACAGGTAAAAAATCAATGGAAAGGCACCCTTGTCA
>JALZND010000487.1 GCA_030857845.1 Bacteroidota bacterium
TGAAGGTTTAAAAGCAGAAACATTGGAAACTGATCTTGAAGTGGCAGGAAATGAAATTGCAGCACTTTTAGATTTTAAAGCTTCCTACAACGGTAATTTTACATTAATTGAATGGAGGACGGTAAAAGAAGCAAAAAGTGATGTTTATACATTGGAAGTGAGCAATGATGAAGAAGCATTTACTGCATTAGCAGAGGTCAAAGCATTGAAAAGTAGCCATGATTATAACAGCTACAGCTATATAGACAATAACAACTTAATAAAGGACTGCTTTTATCGGCTACGACACCTTGATGCTGAAGGAAACACAAGTTTTTCGCAGGTGGTTTTGGTTAAAGTGAATCCCCTAAACCAGCTTCGCTTGTTTCCAGTCCCGACAAAAAGCACCTTGAATATAAAAGGTTTTATGGGCCCTTTTGAGGAACTTGATATAAAAATTATGGATTTTAACGGGGGCACTTATAAGGTGTATAATTTGAACAAGATATCGGATGATCAATACACAATAGATTTATCCCAATTAAATCCAAATACATATTTTATTAAGATTTCAAGCAATGGGAAAAGTGCTAATTTCAGGGTCTTGAAATTATAGCTAACAAGAAAACTAATGAAGTACAGAAGCCGTCAAAATTTTTAAATTTTGGCGGCTTCTGTATTTAACTTTACTCCTCAAATGAATGTTCTGAAATTAATAAGTATTTGAGTTAGGTGCATTCAATAAACAATAACCATAATTCATATATTTTACTTAAATGGTAAACCACTCGGAAGGATCAAATTTGATTTTTACCTTTAAATCAATAAGATTAGCCTCCATTTCATTATTGCCTTTTAAAATTTCGATTTCTTTGTTTGGGAATAGGTTTCTTTCCCAGTGCACTGGTTGCAGTCATGGGATAAGGGTGTTCTTTGACAACTGGTATAGATTTTCCCACCAATTTTTCAATATCTTTTAGTTCACCTTTTTCTTCAGGATCACAAAAAGCAATGGCTATCCCTGCATTTCCCGCCCTTCCTGTCCTTCCAATTCTGTGCACATAGGTTTCTGGTACATTTGGCATGTCAAAATTGAATACATGTGTCAACTCATCTATATCAATTCCCCTGGCTGCAATATCTGTAGCTACCAAAACCTTTAAGCTTCCATTTTTAAAATCATTTAAAGCCTTTTGCCTTGCATTCTGGCTTTTATTGCCATGGATTGCGGCAGCTTTTATATTTATACGCTGCAGGAATTTCACAACTTTATCTGCGCCGTGTTTGGTCCTTGTAAAAACCAAAGCTGTCGCAATATTTTCTTCATCTAATAGGTGCAATAAAAGATTTGGCTTATCCGATTTATTGGTGAAGTATAAGGATTGTTTTATTTTATCGACCGTAGTAGAGGGTGGTGTTACTTCTACCTTTGCTGGATTTGTAAGCAGTACACTTGCCAACTTTTGGATTTCGGGGGGCATGGTTGCTGAAAAAAACAAAGTTTGCCTTTTTGCTGGCAAGCGGGTTATTACTTTTTTTACATCATGGATAAAACCCATGTCGAGCATCCGGTCTGCCTCATCTAATATAAATATTTCCAGGTGTCGAAGATCAATGAAGCCCTGGCTCATTAAATCCAGCAACCTGCCTGGGGTTGCAATAAGGATATTGACACCTTTTTTTAGAGCATTGGTTTGGTGCAGTTGTGAAACCCCACCAAAAATTACTGTATGCGAAATCGAAGTATGTTTTCCATAAGCTGCAAAACTTTCACCGATCTGTATAGCTAGCTCCCTGGTAGGAGTTAATATAAGGACCTGTATTCCTCGTTTATATTGCTTTTGTTGATATAATAGCTGTATCACAGGGATGGCAAAAGCGGCCGTTTTTCCCGTTCCGGTTTGCGCACAACCTAATAAATCCCTCCCTTCAAGCACTAAGGGAATGGCTTGTTTTTGGATCGGGGTGGGGGTAGTGTATCCTTCGTTTATCAATGCCCTGAGGATGGGGTCAACTAATTCTAATTCTTTAAATGACATTATTGCTTTTTTTTATTTAATGAAGCCCAAAAAATTAATTTCTTTGTCGGCAAAGGGTGTTTTATTCACAAAACTTATTCTGTAGGAAAAATTTGTGATTTGGAGTGCAAAGATAGGTTATTTTTATCTGCGTTGACAATTATAAAATCACAAATAGAGAATTAATGAAATGGTTTCAAAAAGTAAGTTGATGGAAAGAATCAATTAATAACCCTTCTAATTTATTATAAGTAAGTGTTTATGGTAATCTTATTTATAATGTATATTCTAAATAACTATTTATAAAATGCCCTTAAATATTAAATCAGCCTCATATATTTAATGTACAAAAAATATATGTGAAAAATTTAATTAAAAAGCACATCGAAATATCTGAGAAATCGTTAGATTTAAAGTTTTAAAATCTATGTATATGCAGAGTATTGAGATGCATGAGTTTTTTTTATCGTTCAAGGTAGATGGAGCTCTTCAAACTGGTTTGTTTTCCGGGATCAGTTTAAGGCATGCAAAAGATAAATTGTTGTTTAAGCACGCAGAAGCCACAGATATTATGGATTGGACTATGGAAAGTGCAGAAGAATTGGAAAATTATATAAATCGACAAAATGCTAAAATGCAGATACTTGAATCAAGATTCAAAATTGCTAAATAAATCTTGGGATAATTATTATTAATATTATTGTATTAAATTATGTATTTCTTACATATAACAAAAGCCGGATTTACTACCGGCTTTTGTTGTTTTTGGACATATTTACCGTGTCACTATCTTTTAGCCAACGGGAATGTTCATTGTTCACCCAAAATGATTTATTTTCAGCTATGGTCATATGATTGTTTTTTTAGTTCAATTGGAATGGAATTTTAATTTAATTTTTCTGCAACT
>JALZND010000488.1 GCA_030857845.1 Bacteroidota bacterium
GTGCAAATGAAGAATCAAGAATGGCATCTATTGAAGCAGATAAAATGAAGGCGGATGATGCTGTCAACACCGGAGGTAAAATAATAGGTATTGGTTTTGTCTTGGGGTTTTTGTTCAATTCCTTCATGCAGGTGTTTAAAAGCTGGAAAGAAGTTCCAGCCAAAGAATTCGGAAGTCCTTTTCAAGGAGGGTCACTTTCTCTTGAAAACAATCCTGCTCTTCTTGGCGTGGGTTATATCATTGGCCCTAGAATTGCCGGGATCATGTTTGCCGGCGGCGCACTTGCCTATCTTGTATTGATCCCCATGATCAATTATTTTGGTGGTGGGTTGATCGAGCCATTGCCACCTGCCACATTCAAACTTATAAAAGATATGTCGCTTGAGGGAAAGGATAGCATTCAAAGCACTTACATTTTATATATTGGTGCAGGGGCTGTTGCGGCAGGAGGGATCATCAGTTTATTTCGATCACTTCCTGTAATCTGGCATGGGATTAAAGAAGGGATTGCCGATTTCCGGACCAAACAAAAAAGTGCTTCTCAGGTGGATATACCCCGCACCGACCAGGACTTATCCATGAAATGGGTTGTAGGGGGCATATTGATTTTGATCATCATTATTGCACTGGTGCCTACCCTTAAAATGAATTTATTGGGAGCTATATTGATCATCCTTTTCGGCTTCTTGTTTGTAACGGTTTCCTCCCGACTCACAGGAGAAATTGGCTCTTCATCAAATCCTATTTCAGGGATGACAGTCGCTACCCTTTTATTGACCTGCCTGGCTTTCCTCCTTCTGGGCTGGACCCAAGCCGACCCCTATTTTGTTACCGCACTTTCCATCGGTGGTATAGTAAGCATCGCAGCTTCTAATGGTGGTACCACGTCACAAGACCTTAAGACCGGATTTTTGGTAGGAGGAACACCCTGGAAACAACAGATTGCTATTTTAACGGGTGCATTGGCATCTGCATTGGTTTTAGGCCCTATCTTAATAGGTTTAAATAATGCATCAACAGTATATGTACCTGTTTCCACCAGCGAGTTTGCAACAGAATTCCGGGTGCCGGATGAGCTGCTTACAAGACAGGATGGCGAATTGCAATTGGAATATGTTCAGGACAATGCATTAAAAGATGAGGGCTCCTATCATGTTTGGCACAACACCGAAGTGTCTAGTGGAGAAGCCGGAAAATATTTAGTGAACAATCAGGGAATGCCTGTTTATCTGGTAGACCCAGGCATAAACGGCACCATCAGGGAACGTGTGGATGGCTCAACAGTAACAAAATACTATGCTCCAAAAGCAACATTAATGAGCTATATCATCAAAGGAATACTAAGCCAGGAGCTTCCTTGGAATTTGGTATTGATGGGGGTAATGATTGCTATAGTCCTGGAGCTTTCAGGTATACCATCTTTAGCTTTCGCAGTAGGACTTTATTTGCCCATAGCTGTTTCTGCCCCAATATTTGTTGGTGGATTGGTGCGATGGATGGTAGACAAAAAACTTATTTTTAAATTGAGGGGGCGTAATTTAAAAGAAGAAGAAATAATTGCCGAGACAGATAAAAGCCCTGGGGTATTGCTTGCATCAGGATATATCGCCGGTGGGGCTTTGGCAGGAATATTGGTTGCACTTGCAGCAGAATTTTTAAGTGGGACTATGGTTAACTTTACCAACTGGTCAGAAGTTTACAATCCATTTTATGAAGGGCAGCATTCAGACTGGTTATCATTGTTGCCATTCTTGATTTTGGCTGTATTGCTTTATTTTACAGGCAGGGAGCTGTTATTTGTAGGAAAGAAAGCCAGAAAACTTCCTGATAATTAATTGGATTTTTACCAATATAACCATATATGAAGTTGCTCTTGATATATATTTTAGTTTTTCTTTTTCCGCATAAAATGTAATTAATGAGATCAATTTTCAAACAATAGTTTAGATTTGTAATATTTTTTTAACCATTTTCAACTTATGAAAATATTTTTGACAGGCGGGACTGGATATATTGGCGAAAATCTAGCCATTACATTAAAGTCACAAGGGCATGAAGTTTATGCTCTGGTGAGGTCTCCAGAAAAAAGTGCTACATTATCTTCAGCGGGCGTTTTATTAATTCAGGGCGATTTAGATAATAAACAAGCAATTGAAAAAGGGATGATAGGCTGTGATGCTGTTTTTCACCTGGCTGCATTTGCAAGATTATGGCCCGATGATGAAATGCTGTTCAGGAAAATAAATGTAGAAGGAACCCGAAATATTCTTGAAGCTGCAAAAAACAATGGCGTAAAAAAAGTCGTGATCACCTCTACAGCTGGAGTTGCAGGGCCATCAGTTATTGGTGGGAAACCTGTAGATGAAGAAAGCGTGCGCATTGCACCTTATTTTAACTTCTATGAAGCAACCAAAGCGGAAGCTGAGGATATATCAAGGGAATATGCAAAAAATGGGTTGCATGTAGTAATTGTAAACCCACCGAGGGTTTATGGGCCGGGAAGAAAAAGCGAGAGTAATGCCATAGGTAGATTGATAGAGCTGTTCCTTGCCAATAAGTGGAGGTTCATCCCTGGAGACGGCAAGCGCATAGGAAGCTATACCTATATCGATGACATAGTAGATGGACATATTAAGGCCTGGGAGTTGGGACGGAACGGTGAATCATATCTCCTGGGAGGTGAAAACGCATCTTATGAATATTTTTTTAGCTTACTGCAGAAGCATACTGGTATCCACAAAAAACTATATAATATACCCGTTCCCGTATTGGTTTTTGTGAGCCATATAATGGTGTTATGGTCAAAAATTTTTAATAAAGCCCCTTTAATAACCCCGCCATGGGTAAAAAAATATATGTACGATTGGGGAATATCCAGTAAAAAAGCTATCAATGAG
>JALZND010000489.1:0-799 GCA_030857845.1 Bacteroidota bacterium
CTGCCCATCCTCCCAGTGCAACGGTGGTATTTATAATAGAAGTTTCGCCAGCTTCTTCCCCGGTATTGTTTACAGCTGCCGAAATAGTCCTTGTCTCTGCTATCAACCTATTGCCAACTCTCTCCAGGGTTAACTTATTCAAGGTTACCTTATCAAAAAAGTGCGCTGTCACCTCTTTTCTCACGGGCCTTTCTGTAGGATCATAAGAAGGCCGCACGATAACTTCAACCTTATATGGAAAGCTATGAATATGTTCTGCCCGCACCCAATAAACAGGTACCGGACCTGGCAATTCTATTTTCAAAAAATCCCCTTCTATACCATTTCTATTAACTTTATTTCCATCCGCATCAAAATGAGAAAATCGAAGGTTTTCAATGTCAGACAAATCAGTCCAGGCATCCAGGTTTAGAAAAATTTCCTTCTGCCGATGAAAAGCTGCCTTGGCAGTTTCTTCACTGTCAAATTCATTGATATAATAATGGTAGCTGTCTACACCTTCTTCGCCCTTTATAATTTTTCCTGCATGCACTGCCGTCTTTATAGCTTCACGTACTTTATCTAAGATGCTCATTTTATATTTGCTTTATAATAAGGACGTAACTTTTTGTGCCGGTAAAATGTTAATGAAAAAGAAAAAAATTAATAAAGTGGTAAATGCAATTTGCCTTTTATTTGGTCCATAAAAATCGATTGGTAAAATCTAAATGATGCGTTATGAAAAAAAAGAGATTAAAGAAGGTTTCGTTATTTTTTATTTTGATGACCGTGATGGCAGGTATCATCTCGTTTTCTGCAA
>JALZND010000489.1:809-2889 GCA_030857845.1 Bacteroidota bacterium
TGCAAAGTCGATAGTAGATGGAGAACGTACAAATGATCGAGAGCAGAACGACAAAAATAAAATTAAAGGGGCATGGAAGATGACCAGCTCCGGAACATCAGGAACAACAGAAATGACTGTAATAAAAATTATGACAGAAAATTATATAACTAATGCCAGTTATGATAAAAGCGGAAAGGAGTTTATTGGTACCTATGGAGGTTCTTATTCCTTAAAAGGAAACAAATATTCCGAAATACTGGAATTTTTCACATGGGACTCTACAAAAGTCGGCACAACAAATGAGTTTGATTATAAGGTTACAAACAATAAACTTGAAATTTCTGGAGATCGGGATGGCGGACCTTTTAAAGAGACCTGGGAAAGAATAGATGGATACAATGGTAAATCAGCTCCCCTTGCTGGAACCTGGCGCATCAGGCAGCGGCGGGAAGCGCCTGACAAAATGAATACCATGGAATGGGGACCAAGAAAAACCTTGAAGATATTGTCCAACAACAGGTTTCAATGGATCGCTTATAATGTTGAAACAAAAGAATTTTTTGGCACAGGAGGTGGAACATATACATCTAAAGACGGGAAATACTTAGAGACCTTAGAGTTTTTTTCTCGGGATCCGGAACGGGTAGGCGCCCAACTTACTTTTAATTTTGAGGTTAAGGGCAATAATTGGCACCATAAAGGAAAAAGCTCAAAAGGTGATGATATCTATGAAGTTTGGGAAAGGGTAGACCAGTTAAATAATTAGCCATAAATTATTTATTAGATTAAAGTTTTGCATATTCATTTGATACTGAATTAAAATCCCGATGGAATATCTGAAAAATCTTAAAAATTATTTTTCAAAAACTTTGGATAAAGGGAAAACTGTACTAGTTTTGCATTCCCAATCGGGGCATATAAAGGGATGTTAGCTCAGCTGGTTCAGAGCACCTGCCTTACAAGCAGGGGGTCACTGGTTCGAACCCAGTACGTCCCACCACCAAAAACAAGCCTGGAAGCGTCAAAAGCGACTTTCAGGCTTTTTTTATTGCTCCTTATTTCCTACCTTATAGAAGTGAAACGCAGATTTTTCAGACCAATCCTAGACCAAAGCGAAAAATTCTAGACCTATGCTAGATCAAAATCATAAAAAAACAAGGGGGCTTACGTAAAACTTTATTGTAAAAAAACCAAGATGGGTTCTGATCAAGCCTTCGAGATGATAGAAAATAGTACGCATAGAAGTAAAATTTAGAAATGAAAAAAAAGATTATCTTTACTTTTTTTTCATTTTTTTCTTGGAGAGGAGCATATAGTCGTAAAAATTAAGTTTCAACTTTTAAGGAAATACATTTTCAGAATACCAGCTCCGGATATTCAATTTTGATACAAGCTTCCTGTTTATTTCCTATTCCATTTTTTCCACGCAACTGCGGAACGGTGCAGGCAATCATTTCTTCTTCATCATATGATTTTACCAGTTCTTTCAATTTCTGAAGGTCAAGCGGGTCATTAATTGGGGTGAGCCATTCTTTTTCCAGTTCCTGGGGAATGATAAATGGCATACGGTGCGTTTCTGATCCTTTTGGGTTGTTGTGGATCTTTACCATCAGCGGATTGGCTTCGGTGGTCACAATACTTACAGTGTGTTTTACTATGTCCTGGTACCTCCAGGTTTCCCATACACCTGCCAGAGAAAAAGGATCTTCATTTCTCATTTGAATAAAAAAGGGATAGCTTTTTCCGTTGTAACGGTGGTGTTCAAAAAATCCGTCCACTACTACCAGGCATCTTTTTTTCATGGCTGCTACTTTAAATGCTGGTTTTTCAAAAACGGTTTCTCCCCTGGCATTGAGACAGGTCCTGCTTAGTTTTGTGGCCGTGGCTGGATCTTTTACCCAAACAGGAATGAGGCCCCAGGTAAAAGCCTGCAATTTGTTTGGTTCTGTGTTGGTGATAACGGGAATATCCGGATGTGCAAATCCGGAAGTGTGAAAATGAGCACCAATTGAATTTTTGAACAACTCAACATCTTCCGCTGTAAAGCCATACCTGTTGATGTATTTATCTGCCTTCCTGGTCATGTAAGCAATATCGT
>JALZND010000126.1 GCA_030857845.1 Bacteroidota bacterium
ATGTCATCGTAAATAATAATACGAAGGTTTTTCCCGCCAGGCTTTATGGAAACAAAGAAAAAACAGGCGCAAAAATTGAAGTTTTTCTTTTAAGGGAACTCAATAAAGAAATGCACCTCTGGGACGGACTGGTAGACCCTGCCAGGAAAATCCGTGTTGGTAACAAATTGTATTTTGGCGATGGCGACCTGGTTGCTGAGGTCATTGACAATACCACCTCGAGAGGAAGGACCATCAGGTTTTTATATGATGGCACCGATGAGGAATTTTATAAATCGGTTGACGCATTGGGTGAAACCCCGCTCCCGAAAAGCTTGAAGCGTAAAGCAGAGCCGGAAGACAGGGAAAGGTTCCAAACTATTTATGCTGAGCATGTTGGTGCTGTGGCAGTACCGGCTGCCGGTCTGCACTTTACCCGCCAGGTATTGAAAAGAATGGAAATAAAAGGGGTGGAAATTGCTTCGGTAACCCTCCATATTGGGTTGGGCACCTTTAGGCCTGTTGATGTGGAAGACCTTACCAAACATAAAATGGATTCTGAAAACTTCCAGGTTATACAGCCTACTGTTGATAAAGTAAACAAAGCCCTCGATGAGAAGAAAAGGATCTGTGCGGTAGGTACTACCACCATGCGAACTTTGGAATCTTCGGTATCAGCAATGGGAAGGCTTAAGCCTAATGAAGGATGGACCGATAAGTTTATATTCCCTCCTTATGAATTTAAAATTTGTAATTCTTTGCTTACAAATTTCCATATGCCTGAATCTACTTTATTGATGATGGCAAGTGCTTTTGGAGGTTATGATGTTATTAAAAACGCATATGATACTGCTATAAAAGAAAAATATAGATTTTTTACTTATGGTGATGCTATGTTGATCATATAATTAAAATTCTTGATAAAAAAAGGGAAAGCTGCTGAAGCTTTCCCTTTTTTTATGCATTTCAATCCCTTATATTAGGGCATGACCCCTAACAGGTGCCGGAACATAACTATATCCCTTTTTTGGTTTTTGATTATTTTTGCTCTTTCCGGATGCAATCCAAAAGTTATTGAGGGGAATGAAAATGAGATTTTTTTTAAGGAAGAAAAGGGAATATTAACCTTCTACAAAGCCGAAAAACCCATATTATCTTATCAAACTTTTGGGGTGATACCTTCAGAAGGCATTCCTGAAGTTTATTTACGGGGAGGGTATATTCATCCTGTTTATACTCCATTGGGCAAAATAATAACAGGTGATTACCCCTATAACCACCTACACCATCATGGAATATGGGCGGCCTGGACTAAAACACAATTTGAAGGAAGAATGCCCGATTTTTGGAACATGGGAGATTCAACAGGAACCGTAAAGTATGTCAGGCTTGATTCAGTATATTTAGGTCCAAAGTATTCAGGTTTTCAGGCAACTCATCATTACGTAGACTTGTCCGAACCTGATAAGAAGCCCCAAATTGTGCTGGAAGAACAATGTAATATTAAAATTTACAATCTTCCAAAATCTTTGCCTTATTTTATATTTGATTTGAATATTTTTCAGCTTAATGTTTCGTCGAGTATATTGCATTTACCAAAATACCATTATGGTGGGATGGGCTTTAGGGGAGCTGAAAGCTGGGATGGGGAAGAAAACACCGAATTCATGACCTCTGAAGGAAAAACCCGTATTGATGGAAACGAAACGAGGGGCAATTGGTGCCATATCGGGGGATTGGTAGATGATGAATGGGTAGGGATCACCATCATGAACCATATAACAAATTTCCGGTCCCCTCAACCTATGCGGATACATCCAACTGAGCCTTTTTTCTGCTTTGCTCCTTCTCAAATGGGGGATTGGTCCATAGAACCCTCTTCTCCTTATCAGGCAAGGTACAGGTTTATAGTTTATGACGGAAAACCAGATACAGTTTTGATCAATAGGCTGTGGGCCGATTATATTGATAACCAGCCTTTTTAATAAATTAAACCATGCAGGAAAATATCAATGAATATGCATTAATTGTTGCTGGCGGCTCAGGAAGCCGTATGAAGAGTAGTATACCCAAACAATTTGTGGAAATAGGAGGTTTGCCCGTGCTTATGCATACCATTTCTGCTTTTATATTATATTCTAATAATATCAGCATTATTTTGGTTTTGCCAGAAAATCAAATAAATAGGTGGGATCAGCTTTGCGCCCTGCACAATTTCTCCGTCCCACACCTCATAGTTGCTGGTGGGGCCTGCAGGACTGATTCTGTAATCAATGGGTTGAAGCATATTGTAAAAGAAGGTATTGTGGCAATCCACGACGGAGTGCGGCCTTTTGTTGGTAAAGAAATAATCAAGGCAGGATTTGAGGCTGCAAAAATACATGGCAATGCTGTGGCAGCAGTCCCTTTAAAAGATTCCATACGCCAAGTTAAAGGAGGGCATTCAACAGCCGTTGAAAGGTCGGAATATATACTGGTACAGACTCCACAAACCTTTATGGTTTCACAAATAAAACAGGCTTATGAAAAATATAATGAAAGCTTTACGGATGACGCAACTGTAGCGGAAAATGCGGGGCATCACATCCACCTTATAAAAGGAGGTTATGAGAATATTAAAATTACCACTCCTGAAGATCTTATTTATGCGGAAGCAATACTTAAAACCCCAAGTTTTGGACGATGGCAGGGATTATAGGAACAATATTTCTTCAACAAATGGTGCAAAAGAAATATTGTTCCGAAATTTAATATGCTTGTTTAATATTCATCTTCATTGAAGAAGAAATCTTCTTTGGTGGGGTAGTCAGGCCAAATTTCTTCTATGTTTTCATAGGGTTGGCCGTCATCTTCCAATTCTTGTAAGTTTTCTACAACTTCCATTGGAGCTCCTGATCTGATTGAAAAGTCAATCAATTCATCTTTTGTTGCCGGCCAGGGCGCATCTTCTAAATAAGATGCTAATTCTAATGTCCAATACATGTTCTTTTTCCTCCTTTTTGCAGATTCTAATAATCGTGCAAAAATAAAATTTTAATTAATAAAACAAACTAATTTTAAATAATTTAACGGTGCTTGTAATTTTTATTGTTGGCACCGTTATATAAGCAGTCATATTACGCACCAATCTGGTATTTGTTATTATAATATAGTTAAAGGTTTTATTATTTTTCCTGGGGCACGTTTTCTACAAGTTGCAATTGAAGGTTTTCTAGTATCGTCTTCTTTACAGTTACTTTTCTTTCCTGGATGATAAGTTTGTTGTTAACTAATTCTGTAAAGGAACCTTGGCCAGAAGAAAACTTTTCACTGTTTTCTTTATAAAGTGCAAGGTCCTTTTCGTCCCTGTTGAGCAGGTCTTTCAATATGTGCATTTTGATCTTTATTTGATCTTTCTTAGGTTTTTGCCCAAAGCCCCTGTTTTTTGCAAGGGCAATTTTGTTCAGAAAAGAAGTTTCACGCGCTTTATCGCAGGCAAAATAAAAGGCTTCCCTTAAAGGATCGTTCTTTTCTTTTGATTTAAAGCTGCTCTTTTTCCATTCATTTTGCAAGCTTTTTAGCTTTTCCAGGTCATTAGGTCCAGGGTTTTCTACAATTGACTCTACCTGCTGTAAAAGTTGGTTTTTATGTTCTGGAAGGTTAAGCTGATTTTTCTTTATACCAGCTGCAGCATTTCTGCTTGAATTGTAACGTTCAAATATAGGATTTGTAAGGCTTTTAAGCTGAGACCAAAGTTCTTTATTGTTTTTGGCTGGTATTTCCCCAATTTCTTTCCATTTTTCTTGAAGTGACTTTATCTTTTTTACAGTTTCAGCAAGGTTTCCTTTAGCATCCGTTTCTTTAATTACATGGATTATAGCCTGATACTGTTCTATCCTGGCCTGCTGAAGAATTTTTTTGTCATCGAAATATGATTTCCTCCTTGAGAAAAAATCATCTTTTATTGCTTTGTATTCTTTTTCAATATTTTCTTCCTGTTCCTTGTCTACACTTCCGGTCTTTATCCATTTTTCACTTATTTCCTTAAATTTTTCAGTGCCTGATTTAAAGTCATGTGTATCTTTTACCTGCCGTGCTTCTTCTAATAAAGCTTTCTTTATTTCCAGGTTTTTGTTCCTGTTGTTTGAGATTAGCGCTATAAGTTCTGCCTCTAGATCAGATATTTTTGCAAATAGAGGTTGATAATTGCCTATACCTTCATGGCTTGCCAGAGATTGCTTTAAATGGATAAGCTTCATCAGGTAAGATCCTTTGTTGTCGGATTGAGCAATGGCCTGCTCTATTTCCATTACCTTGTTTTCCATCGCCAAAAACCTATCTTCAAAGTACTTGACAGTGGATTCTTCACTTTCTTTCACTTCACCGATCTTCCTTTCAGGAAAATCTAGAAATGCGTTAAGGTAAATTTTCCCTTCCCGAATGCTCCCATAAGGATGTTTGTACACTTTATTATTTTTTATTTAAATTGTATTTGATGCAAAATAATTAATTACCAATGAAATCCCATTCCCAAATAAATATTTTTTAGCATCTTTGTAGGGTACTATTAGAAAAAACATGAGTAACGAAAAGATTATATTTTCTATGGCTGGGGTAAGTAAAATCTATCCCCCAAAAAAACAAGTCCTTAAAAATATATACCTATCATTTTTTTATGGCGCCAAGATAGGTGTTTTAGGTTTAAATGGTTCAGGAAAATCTTCATTATTAAAAATAATAGCTGGAAAAGATAAAAATTACCAGGGCGAAGTGGTTTTTTCCCCAGGATATACCGTGGGAATGCTGGAGCAAGAGCCAGAACTTGATGCTAATAAAACAGTAATAGAGGTTGTAGAAGAGGGTGTGAGCGAGATCAAAGCCTTACTAAAGGAGTTTGAGGAGATTAATTTGAAGTTTGGAGATCCTGAAATCCTGGACGACCCAGACGCAATGGATAAACTAATAGAAAAGCAAGGTGTTGTTCAAGACAAGCTGGATGCCCACAATGCCTGGGAGCTTGATACAAGGCTGGAAAAGGCTATGGATGCTTTGCGGACGCCCCCGGGAGATGCCAAAATTTCCACCCTTTCCGGTGGTGAGAAAAGGCGTGTGGCATTATGTCGGCTTTTGCTCCAGAACCCCGACATATTGCTTCTTGATGAACCCACCAACCACCTGGATGCTATTTCAGTACAGTGGCTTGAACAGCATTTGCAACAATATAAAGGAACAGTCATTGCCGTAACCCACGATAGGTATTTTCTGGACAATGTTGCGGGATGGATCCTGGAGCTTGACAGGGGAGAGGGCATTCCGTGGAAAGGCAATTATTCTTCATGGCTTGAACAAAAGCAAAACAGGTTATCGCAAGAGGAAAAAACAGAATCCAAGAGGCAGAAAACTCTGCTCAGGGAGCTGGAATGGATCAGGATGACACCTAAAGGGAGGCATGCTAAGGCAAAAGCCCGATTAAGCGCTTATGATAAGCTGGTGGGTGAAGATGCAAGAAAGGGAGAGGAAAAGCTGGAACTTTACATTCCCCCTGGGCCGCGTTTGGGCACTAAAGTTATTGAAGCTGAAAATGTTTCTAAAGCTTATGGCGATAAATTACTTTATGAAAATTTGAGTTTTTCTTTGCCTCAAGGTGGTATAGTTGGCGTAATTGGCCCTAATGGAGCAGGAAAAACTACCTTGTTCAAACTTATCACCCAAAAGGAAAGGCCTGACAGTGGGTCATTTGATGTAGGCTCTACTGTACAAATAGCCTATGTAGACCAGGAGCACGATGCCCTTAAGCCAGACAAATCGGTTTGGGAAACAATATCTGATGGCAACGAGCTTATTGATATGGGTGGAAAACAAATCAACTCCCGTGCCTACGTAAGCAAATTTAATTTTGGTGGTGGCGACCAGGAAAAGAAGGTTGGAATATTGTCTGGAGGAGAAAGGAACAGGGTGCACCTGGCCATGATATTAAAGCAAGGGGCAAATTTGTTGTTGCTCGATGAGCCAACAAACGACCTTGATGTAAATACACTTCGTGCCCTGGAAGAGGCCCTTGAAAATTTTGGGGGTTGTGCTGTAATTATTTCCCATGATAGATGGTTCCTTGATCGTGTTGCCACACATATTTTAGCTTTTGAGGGTGACTCACAAGTATTTTTTTTCGAAGGCAACTATACAGAATACGAAGAGAACCGCAGGAAGCGTACTGGAGACACCGAGCCAAAAAGGATCAAATACAAAAAATTGGTGTAGCGCCAAATATTGAAATTAAAAATGGGTTTATGAGGAACTGAAAAAGTTTTCTTTTAAACCCATTTTTATTATAAGGATATTTTAATCTATTGAACCACTTTCATGGCTGGGGACATTTGTTTTTTTTGGGGCATCTATGTATTCGTCCATTATATTTTCAATAATAACTTCTTTTTTCTTTGTAGCTGATAAATCAGGTTGGCCTGCATCCACCCAGCAAGTATACCAAAAATCGCCAATCATTTTTATCGAGGCCCTCATTTGACGTTCTACTTGGCCAGAAAGCATGTTATGGTAAGCATCGCTAAACTCACGGGAGTATACTCTTGTGGTAATCCCATTCCTTTCTTCAAAACTGTATTTCTTGTCTTCAGGAAATCGTGAAGTCAATTCCTTTTCAAAAAGTAAAACAGAATCCAATCCAGTATGTGCACTGATTACAGCATCCCAGGCTTTTAATTGTGGGTTTTCTATATAGCTTGCTGTCCCAATAAAATAGTCATAATCATCTGAAAAAATCTCCGGAAGCCTGGATTCCCAAAGGCCATGGATCCCTTTTTGATTGGTAAATTGGCCATTATAATTTTTCGTAGTGTGGAGTGGTACATGCGCATCAGCTATATAATGCCCCATTTCTGTTGAAAGCTTGATTATCTTTTTTATATCCTTTATGCGAAAGGCATTGGTGAGCTGGTTTTTCATTGTATAAATATGCCAGGGAACAATACCATAAGCGGTGAGTGTGTCTTCGCTGTACATTTCTACAGCTTTTGCCCAGCTTCTTGGGATTTTATCTAAGGCATCTTCGCCATAAGCATCAATATCAATATAATGCCTTGGGGCTTCAAAATCTACTGCATACCTTCTTCTATCCGGGGCGACAGCATTTTCAGTTATATATTGAACATGTTTTTTGTAAAACCCCACCATTTCTATTGGCAAAGAAAATATTGCCAATTTATTTATTCGCTGATGTGCAAAAAAACCCCAGCAGTGGGCATTATTTGGCATTAAGGAAAATAATATCACCAAACTTAACAAAGGTAATTTTTTCATTGGCATCAAGTTTTAATAATAACAATCCGAATTGTGAATATATGAATAAAATTATTTTAAATTGTATTCAAATTTGGAAAGATGTTTCATATCTGAATCACGGATTGATCGGATTTGGGGATTTCACAGATGGTGTAAGGAAGGTTGATACTGATATAATAAATCCGTGCAATTTTGTTAATCAATTTGAATCACGGATTGATCGGATTTGAGGATTTCACAGATGGTGTAAGGGAAGTTGGTCCTGATAAAAAATCCGAGCAATTCTGGTAATCAATTAAAAATCTGTGATTCAAAAAAAAAAGCAATCTGAATCACAGATTAATCGGATTTGAGGATTTCACAGATGGTTTAAGGAAGGTTGATCCTGATAAATAATCCGAGCAATTCTGGTAATCAATTAAAAATCTGTGATTCAACAAAAAAACAATCTGAATCATAAAATTTATAAATTTTAAAATCCAATTTTTTTATGGATCATGATTTAATGTACAAGGAGATAACAGGGAAAATAATAGGAGCTTCATTTGAGGTTCATAAATTTTTAGGAAATGGATTTCAGGAGCTAATTTATCAAAGGTCTTTGGCTTATGAAATGGGACGGGTAGGTTTACAGTTTACAAGAGAAATCGAACAAGAAATATTTTATAAGGACATGAAAGAACCTGTGGGAACAAGAAGAGCTGACTTTGTCGTAGAAGGTAAAATTTTAGTTGAGCTCAAGGCTTTGGTGCAATTAGAAGATGTGCATATGGCTCAAATACTAAATTATCTAAAAGCATATAAATTAAAAGTGGGTTTGTTGATCAATTTTGGTTCGAAAAGCTTGACATTTAAAAGATTTGTTTTGTAGTAATTGGAAACGAATGTTTTGAATCACCTATTTATCGGATAGTGGGATGAAAAAGTTATCCAATGAATTTGATACTTTATAAAACTCTGTGTAACCCTGAAAATCAGTTAAAAATCTGTGATTCAGAAAAAAGAAGCATCTTGAATTGCGAATTGTAGTATTTCAAAAAAAGATCCTAAAATATATTTTGTATTATGAATAATTACTCCTAAATTTGCAGACTTATTAATAAAAAAGATCAACCGTTAATTAGTTCATGGCAAATCATAAATCAGCATTAAAAAGAATCAGGGCAAATAACGCAAAGCGTTTAAGAAACAGGTACCAGGCAAAAACTACCAGGACCTTTATCAAGAAGCTCAGAAATACTACAGACAAAGGAGAAGCGCAACAATTGTACAAAGAAGTGTCTTCTATGCTTGACCGTCTTGCCAAAAAGAATATCATCCATAAAAACAAAGCTGCCAACAACAAATCAAAGTTGGCAATTCTCGTTAATAATTTATAATAATTTTTTTTAAAAAGATTTTAAGCCTTACCTCCATAGAGTGTAAGGCTTTTTAGTTTAGTTGTAATTTTATATTATTTTTTTAGTCCAATAAAGTTTAAGAATAATTATTTATTAGATTTATTAGATAATAAAGCCTTAGCCATGGACGAAAATTCAAAATATACAAACCTGAACATATTAAAATGGGCTGAAGAAGACAGGCCCCGGGAAAAACTTTTACTTAAGGGTAAAAGTGCATTGTCCGACGCCGAACTTATAGGTATATTAATAGGGTCGGGAACACGCTCATTAAGTGCAGTAGACCTTTCCCGGTTGATATTAAAGGAAGTCAACAACAACCTCAATGCCCTTGCAAAGATGAATGTGCATGACCTGCAAAAGTTTAAGGGCATAGGAGAAGCAAAGGCAATAAGCATAGTGAGTGCCCTGGAACTGGGGAGGAGGAGAAAGGAGAGTGACCCTGAAAAATTCCCTGGCATAACTTGCTCAAAAGATGTTTATGACCTTATGCGGCCAGATCTT
>JALZND010000490.1 GCA_030857845.1 Bacteroidota bacterium
AATAAAGAAATAGTTTGGGAATATTGGACACCCTACGCAGGCTATGTACGAATGCCTGACGGCACTACACCTCAACCGATCGGACCATTTACCTATGCTACTTTCAGGGCTACTTTTATACCAGCTGATCATCCGGCTGTAGCTGGCAAGGATTTAAAACCATTGAATCCTCAACCCCAGGTTTATAAAGAGGAGAAGAAAGTGCAGTAAATATAAAAGTAATTATTTCCTTAATGTACTATGGAAGCTTTAGCAGTGCTTAACTGAAGGAATAAAAAGGCAATCGACAGGAACATGAGCAAAGCTGCTGCCAGATAGAAAGTAGAAGACAAGGAAAAAGCATTGGTAAAAGGCAGCAAAAGAACAGGTGATAAGAACTGGCCTAAAAACCAGAATGTAGTGAGCCTGCCGATTGCTCTTCCCCGAATTTCTGGCGGGGCAATTTTCATCACCCATATGTTGGTATTGGGAATCATCATGCCCATTCCCAAACCTGCCAGCATCATGGCCAGGACAACTGCCATATATGATGGAATAAATGCCACCAGTAAGAAGGCCATAGACATCAACAGGTATCCCAATGAAAAAATAGTAAAAAAACTATACCTGCTCTTTAATTTGGCATAAGAAAAGGCGGAGATAGCTGAAAAAGCAGTACTTACTGCAATAGCTGCTCCGATCAAAGCATTTTGCTGAATGCCAATGGCTTTTAAATAAAAGGGTATCTGGACAGGGATTAAAAAAAATAATATCCACATGATCATAATATTAAAAAGTAAAAGCCACATAATGGGTGGAGTTTTTATTTTGGAGACCTGCTTTGACTTATTCAATTCAATAGTTGGTTCGTGCAGGTACAAGATCGTAAGTGGTAGAATGATCAAAGCAAAAAGATAGATCAGGAAGGGAAACCTCCAGTTGATATCGGCTAGAATTCCTCCTAATCCAATAAATAAAATTCCACCTATTGACATAAAGGCTATCTGCAATCCGGCGAATTTTTGTCTTTCCATGCCCTCAAAATAATCTGCTACCAGGGTAACTACAATGGTCATAGATATGCCCACAGCAATTCCCAATAATGCTCTTCCGGCCAGAATAAAATACAGATCATTTAGATAATAACCGGAAGTACCAGAAACAGCATATAATAAAAGTGCAAACCAAAGCAGCTTAAGTCGTCCATAGCGGTCTATTAAAGCTCCCGCTAATGGTGAAATTAAAGCAATAAATAAGGCAGGAAGTGTTAATACCAGTTTTACCAGAAATTCAGAATTAGGGATCTCTGAAAAAGCCAAAGACATTTCCGGAAGAGAGGGAGAGATGGTCACAATGGACATAATAGTGAGGCAGCTCACCAGCAGGATGGTTATCTTTAAGGCTCCAGAGTTTCTTTTCATGGTGGGAAAATTAACTATTCAGCAGAAGTTACTAAAGGTAATTAAAGTATGCTGATTATCAATAGGTCATGGTAATTGTCTATGAAAATATTCTTTAACTATCTCCATTATACCGGCCTCACTAAAAATGTAGCAATTCCGGATGATAATAATTTAAATTTAATGTTATCTTAAATTTTTTTATGATATTCTGATGAAAAAGATCCTGCTTGTATTTCTACTGTCCTTTTTTTCCCCTTCTTTAAATTTGTGGGCCCAAATCATCAGCGATTCTTTGCTGGTGGAGGGTCATTACAGAAGTTTTCATTTTTCTAAACCTTCCCGCCAAAAACCTGGTGGAAGCCTGGTGTTTATTCTCCATGGCTCCGGCGGTAATGGAAAAAACATGATGAATTCAGCCACTCAACTTGCCCAACAGGCAGCATTTGAAGATGTATTACTGGTGTACCCCGATGGCTATAAAAACTACTGGAACGGATGGAGGAAGGCAGCTAATTCTGAAGCAAATCTTGAAGATATCAATGAAGAAGCTTTTTTTAATAGTATGATCGGATACTTTACAGAAAAATACTGGATCAGTGAAGAAAAGGGATTTGCGGTGGGAACTTCCGGTGGCGACACATGTGCTACAAGCTGGCTATGACCATGCCCGGAAAGTTCAGGGCAGTTACGGCACTTATAGCCAATTTACCTGAGGTTGATAACCTGGATTGCAAGGAAGCAAAAGTAGCCATTCCCATAATGATCGTGAATGGTACCGCCGATCCACTTAATCCTTATATTGGAGGCATGATGCAATCTGGGAATTTCATTATGGGAAATGTACGCTCCACTGACCGCACCTTTCTATATTGGGCCTCCCTTGCAGGGTACACAGGCGACCCGGTTAAAGAACTTGTCCCGGATCGTAATCCCACCGATGGCAAAACTATTGAACGCTACACCTATAAAGAAAAAGATAAACCCGAGGTAGTCCTGTTAAAAGTGGTGGGCGGCAAGCATGACTATCCAAATGATATTGATGTACATGCGGAAGCATGGGAATTTTTTAAAAGGCAACTTTAAGTGCTTTTCCCTACTGGATTTAATCTGGTTCCTTTGTGCCAAATGAATAATTCCCTCAATCTTACGCTGAAAATTATTTAAATTTGGAATAAAATAGTATTACTGTTTAATGAAGTTAAAATACCTGATGAAAAAAATTGTTTCATTATAGTAGTAATCCCTGGGAAAATAACAATTGAAATAGATAATGGTAAATTAAAAATCATGAAAAGTTTTGATCATAAAAGCGCTAAAAGAATTCTCTGTTTTTTCTTCATTCTGATCTTTCATTTGAATAATCTACCTGAAATATACGCCCAATATTCAGGTATTGATGATGATATTGCCAACCACCGAAAAGGTGAGCTTACCATCAATGCCAAGCCGGGTGAACAGGTGGAGGTGGAACAATTAAGCCATGAGTTTTGGTTTGGTG